>JALWLQ010000026.1 GCA_027084095.1 Persephonella sp. | reverse complement strand
GGGGTGCTTCTTTAAAAAGATAAACCAGAGATTGGGTGTTAAAGGATAATACCCCAACAGGTAGAACTTCAAAACTCATTACCAGTCCACCAATTACCATCTGATAGGCTCCTGTAACAAAAAACAGTAGATAAAAAAGAAGTATAAAAAATCTATCCAGAACAGAAATCTGTCCAAAAGTTGGGTCAAATACGTTTGCTATAGTAAATCCCATAAAATAACTTATCAGCTCTGCAGCATAGGAAAATGCAGAAATAAAAATATTAACAAGTAGCCCCAGTAAAAATCCTATAAGCAGTTCCCGTAAAACAAGCAGTAAATAATGTAAAAGGGAAAAATTTTCCACAGGGATTTGAAGTTCAAAGATAGACATAAAGAAAAAAGCAAAAGCTACAGAAAGCATAATCCTTATGTTTAAGGGAATAAGAGAAGTGTTGAGTAAAGGGAAACCCATGAAAATCCCAATAACACGGGATAGAACAAGTCCAAAAGCTACACTCATTTCAGGGGTAATTAATGGGTTCATTATTCTTCAGGAAATATAAACAATTATGTTTTTTAAAAGTTCCTGTGTAAAATCAACCAGTTTTCTAAATATCCATGAGCCAAATATTATTAGTGCTATTATTGTGGCGACAATCTTAGGAATAAATGTTAAGGTCATTTCATGTATCTGGGTTGCAGCTTGAAATATACTTATTAGCAGTCCAACAATGAATGCAATTAGTATAACAGGAGCCCCTACTATTAAAGCTGTATAGAGCATATGCTGAATTAGACTTATTGTCTGGTCTAAGCTCATCTTACCACCTATAGCTTTCTATTAGCGCTTTTGTAAGCAGCTCAAATCCATCTGCCAGCACAAATAGTATTAACTTAAAAGGTAATGATATAAGCATAGGAGGTATCATCATCATTCCCATAGACATCAAAATACTTGCAATAAGCAGGTCAATAATTAAAAATGGCAGAAATATTATAAATACGATTTCAAAGGCTGTTTTAATTTCACTTATCATAAATGCAGGTATTAAAGTTATCATACTAATATCTTCTGGTTTTTCAGGTTTTTCCTTTGCTATATCCAGAAATAATTTTAAATCCTCTTTCCTTGTATTATTAATCATAAACTTTTTGATAGGAGCCTGGGCTCTCTGGAGAGCCTCCATATCTCCAATCTCTTTATTTAAATAGGGTTGAAGTGCATTATTATTAATTTCCACGAATACAGGTTTCATAATAAAAAATGTAAGAAATAAGGATAAAGCAATAATTACCTGATTAGGTGGCGCCTGTGGTATTCCGAGGGCATGCCTCAAAAGGGATAAAACAATAACTATTCTCACAAATGATGTAAGAGCAATAAGAATAGATGGAGCCAGACTGAGTATTGTTATTAGAAAAAGAATTTTTAGGGTGATATCCAGATTATTTAGCTGAGCAAGTGTATCAGAAACAGTATCTCCAAAGGAAAAAAGAGGAAAAAGTAATAATAACTCAAGTTTTAGAAGAATTTTCTTTTTCATTTTTATTCTTTATCTCTCCCTCAGTCTCATGCAAGCTATCCCATTTTTCTATTATACTCACATTTTTTTCGTCAAAAGAGATAAAGTAATATTTCTGATTTGCTTTTACTATAGCAAGACCTTTATTTTTCCCTAAATATTTGATATCCAGAATTGAGATTAAACCTTTTTGCCCTGGCAGGATACCCTTACCATAGCGGTTTATAACATAGTAAATAGAATAAATAAGAACTATAACAATAATGAGTGAGGAAATTACCCTGAGAGTATCTGTGTATTCAAGCAAGGTCAACAACCCTTATGGCATATTTCTCATTAACAACTACAAGTTCACCTATAGCAAATAACTGTCCTCTGATATAAATCTCTATATAATCCTCAACATGTTTGTCTAACTTTATGATATCTCCTTCTTTTAGTTTAAGAATATCTATAAAGTTTTTTGTAGTCTTTCCTACTTCACCTGTAACTTTAACAGTTACATCTTTGAGGAAGGATATATCTAATTCTTCCTCTATTGCCGCACTATTAAGCTCTTTTTTTTCTCCTTTTTCTTCCATGTTTAAGCCGTTTGTATTACAAAGTCTGTAAAGTAAACATTTTTTACACCACCAAGAGGGAGAATAGCGTTTACACGTCTTAAGATTTCTTCTTTTAGCTTTTCTACTCCTTCAGCGGTTCTTAGCTCCCGTGAGGTTTTGGTAAATAATAAGGTAGTTATACTATCTTTTATCTGTGGTAATCTTTTCTCAACTTCCTGTTTTACCTGTTCATTTGCCAGTTCCAGAATAATCGTAACCTTCAGATACCTGTCTGCATCTTTATCTGCAAGGTTGACAACAAATGTGCCAACCTCAAACATTATTCCAAGGTTTTCTATATCTTTTATCTCTTGCTGAATTTTCTCAGCTTTGTTTTCTTCCTTTTTTGCCTCCTGTTTATCTAATACTAAAAATTTGTAAGCGGCTCCTCCACCACCACCTAAAAGAAGCAATAAAACAACAAGGAGGATGATGAGTTTTTTCTTTCCTCCTCCTTGCTGCTGTTCTTCCTGTTCTTTATTTTCTTCTGCCATTTATATCTCCATATCAGGCGTTTTTAAAATTATATTATCTCTTGATATTCATTGTCTCCTGAAGAACCTGGTCAGATGTTGTTATTGTTCTTGCGTTGGCCTGATATGCTCTTTGTGCTGTTATAAGATTTATAAATTCTGTGGATATATCAACATTGGAGAGTTCTAAAAATCCACTTCTAACTTTTGATATTACACCACCAGGAACAATAATCGGTGTATAAGTCTGGCTATTTGGTAGATACAGGTTGTTTCCTTTTCTAACAAGGATTTCTTTATCTTTGAAAGTTGCAATAGCTATTCTTGCTATATCCTTAACCTGTCCATTAGAGTAAACACCTTTTACAATTCCATCCTCACTGACAGCAACCGATAATAAATCTCCTTTTGCATATCCATCCTGTTGTGCATAGAAAATAAAGTCAGATGCTACCTGTCTGATTTCTTTAAAGTTTTCTACCGTTGATAAAGGATTTGTTGCTCCATTATTTGGGTCATAGCCTGCAAATTTTACTTGGGTTGGGTCTATTGCTACAGAAGCGGCGGTTTCGCTGTGAAGATAATCAACAGTTATTTCATCTGTGGTAGCTGTATTTTCAAGGAGGGGTATTCTTATTTCTCCTGTGTCATAGTCTACAGTTCCGACAACATTACCGTTCTCATCCAGAATTTTTCCTGCTCCATCATCATGCCAGTTTACAATATAAGTGTTTCCTCCTGTTGTGTAAGATTTAATATGTATACTTCCCCTTACAGGAGGATTATTTAGTGTGAAATAACCATCTGTGGTTTCTGTTTGTGTTTCGTTAGTTGCAAGGGTTACCTGTGTGTCTGCGTATACGTTATTGACATCTAAAGTTCCATCAGAATTAAATGTTAATCTTACCGATTTGTAAAGGGTTCCATCAACATCTATGGGGGATATTGTTCCATCTATTAGTTTGTATATATTCCAGGTGTTTGTACCACTCCTTTGAAAATAGTAGGATGTTATATGTGGATTTCCAAGGGAATCATAAGTTGTGAAAGAGTTAACATAATTAAATGTGGTTGAATCTCCTGGGTTAAAAGGTGCAGTAATTACTTCTACCCGAGAATCAAGGTTGGTAGGTTCTTTAAACTCTATTTTGGTAGTTTGGGAGGGATCCATAGAATTAGGAATATTTATTGCTTTTATTGCTCCTGAAATGTTTCCGTTTTTATCCAGTGCCCATCCAAGTAATTTCTGACCATTTAGATTAATTAAATCTCCATCTGCATTAGTTCTGAACTGACCAGCTCTTGTGTAATATGTAAGTCCCTGAGTATCCTGAACCATAAAAAATCCTTCCCCGTCTAATGCAAGGTCTGTTGGAGTGTTGGTATTCATTAAAGAGCCTTGAGAAAAGTCCTTTGTTGTAGAACCTACAAAACTTCCACCACCAATCTCATAGTTCTTAGGCGCTCCATTGGCAAAAGTTGTTAGACTTCTTGAAATCAGGTCTTCAAAATTAGCTCTTTCTGCTTTAAATCCAATAGTGTTTACGTTCGCAATATTGTCTGAAATTACAGAAAGCCACTCTCTGTTTGCACCCAGTCCTGCACTACCTGTGTAAAATGATTGTATCATGGCTTTAACCTCCTATCTGAACAATAGAATTTAAATCTATTTCTTCATTGTAAACCAGCACTTTAATGCCTTCATTTGTTTTCAGTACGCTTTCAACATATCCTTCACTAAGTAAGGTTGCTTTTACAGGCTGCTCATCCTGTGTGGCTTCTACATATACGGTGTAATAACCATTGGGAAGCTCAGGATTGTCTATTTCAAATGAATATTCCCTCCCACCATCCAGGTTGTAAAAAGTTTCTGTTTCTACAACACTACCATTTTCATCCATAACTGTAATTTTAACTATGTCAGCATTATCTTCCAGGGTAAATTTCACTTCGGATTTACCGTTCTCAACATATGTGTTTATACCTTCGTAAAAAACTTTTTTGCCAATAAGATTTGATGCATATACCAGGGAGTTTACTTCGTTAGCTTTTTCAAGAAGTTCTACTGTTTCTTGGAAATCATTTAAAACTTCCATTTCTCTAAGTTTGACAGTATTGTTGATAAATTCTGAGATATCATTGGCATTTAAAGGGTCTTGCCATTGAAGGTCAGCCAGTAAAACTTTTAAGAAATCTTCATTATCCATTTTTGCGTTGTCATAGCCTGCATCTACTATCTCTGGTTGTTTTAGGTAATCTTCAATCCCATTTAATTCCATAGCTTAACCCCCTTTGTTTAATATCATCCACTAACTCTTTAAGTTGGTTAAAACTTTCTTCAAGGTCAACCTTCTGGTTCATATTCTGTTTTAGGAAGTCTTCTATTTCAGGATGAACTTCAATTGCAAGGTCTATTTTTGGGGTTGTTCCTTTTTTGTATAACCCCAGATTAATCATATCTTCTGCTTCTTCATAAGTTGCTTCCATATTTAAGAATATGCTCTGGTATTTTAATATATCGTCACTTACTATCTGGGGCATTAATCTGCTGACACTTTTTAATACATCAATGGCAGGGAATATTCTTTTATTGGCAAGTTTTCTGGACAGAATTATATGACCATCTAAAAATCCCATTGCAGCGTCGGCAACAGGGTCCATAGAGATATCATCACCCTCAACCAGAATTGTGTAAATACCTGTTATACTTCCTCTTCCTACAAAATTTCCTGCCTGTTCGATAAACTTTGGGAGCAATGCAAAAACTGAGGGTGTATATCCTTTGGTTGTAGGGGGTTCTCCTATGGCAAGGCCGATTTCCCTTTGTGCCATTGCCAGTCTTGTTAATGAATCCAGCAGAAATAAAACATTTTTTCCTTGATTTGAAAAATAGTTTGCAATAGCAATAGCCGTATAAACGGCTCTTATCTTAGCAAGAGGTGGCTGGTCAGATGTGGCAACAACAACAACGGATTTTTTTAATCCTTCTTCTCCAAGATTATCCTCTATAAACTCCCTTACTTCTCTACCCCTTTCACCTATAAGGGCTATTACACTGACTTCTGCTTCTGTGTATTTGGCAATCATGCCAAGTAATGTGCTTTTACCAACGCCGGCACCTGCAAATATCCCTATTCTTTGGCCTTTTCCAAGAGTGAGAAGAGCATTTATGGTTCTTATTCCAACGTCTAAAGGTTCTTTAATTCTTTCCCTTTTTAGAGGATTAACAACCTCGTTTTTTATGTAATACAGATATTCTGGGGTAAAGTTTTCTTTATTAAGGGGTTTTCCAAAGGCATCAACAACACAGCCTAAAAGGTCTTTCCCAACTCCAACTCTAACAGGTTCCTGTAAAGCTTCTATCCAGCTTCCAACGGCAATACCTTTGGTGTCATCATAAGCCATAAGTAGTGTTTTTCCATCTTTAAATCCAACAACCTCAGCTTCTATACCATTTTCTATAACACAGCTATCTCCTATTGATACACGGGGAAGATAGGCTTCTATAATTGGTCCTGTGACACCTGTTATTTTACCTTTGACCTTATAACGGGGAATTCTTTTTAATCTCTCTTTTAATTTCATCTTTTAAAATCTTTAGTTTTTCTTTAAATCTATTTTCAAATTGGGCATTTTCAACTTTGATTATAAAGTCTCCACCTTCCAGTTCGTCTTTAACTATTACTTTGATATTTTTTTGTTGTGGAGATATATATTCTTTTAGCTGAGGAGATATCTCTACTATGACCTCAGGAGGATTTTTCAGGTCTTCCAATAGTTTTATAATTTCCTCAGCAACATAACGGGCATTATTTGGGTCAACATACATATAATAAAGAATTTCTTCAATCACAGACAAAATTAGTTCATCTATAAAATCAATATGTTCTTTGTATTTCTGATATATTTCATTTAGAAATTTAGTTAACTCAAGTTTAAGCTCATTATATTTGAGGCTTATTTCTTCCTCTTTTTGTTTCAGTTTTTTTTCTAATTCTGACTGAAACTGATTTTGGAGTTGAGGAATTATTTCTTTTTGAGCTTCTTCATATCCCTGTTTATATCCTTCTTCAAAGGATTTTTTTATTTTTTCTTCATACTCTTTTCTTAGCTTTTCTATCTGGGATTTGTAAAAGTTTTCTATCTCTTCTTTGGACAGTTCTTCAGAATTGATTTCTTCTTCAGGAGGCTGGCCAAAGTCCTGAATATTTAACTCAGGCATGGTTATTTACCTTCTTCTTTGAGCCACTTGCTGACCAGGTCTGCTATGAGTTCAGGGGATTCCTCTGCTATTTCAAGTAATTTCTGGAAAGCAGGTTCTTTTTCTATATGGAACTCTTCTGTTGTTTCGTGTGCTGCATAAACACCTGCTGCCATTTCAGGAGAAACTCCAGGTGGTAGCGTGATTTCCTCTTTTTTCTTTCCTTTTATTACTTTTAGGGCAATAAATCCTGCAACAGCAAGGATTAATAAGACCAGAACTGCTATTGCTGCCATAAGTATATAATTGTGAAGTGGTGTTTGAGGTTCCTGGGTCTTCAGACTTTCTGCTTTTGTCTCAAAAGGAACGCTTACTACTGTAACCTGGTCGCCTCTTTTTGGGTCAAATCCTATTGCACTTTTGACAAGTTCCTCGTATGTTTTCAGCTCTTCTTTTGAACGGGGAATAAACTTATAGGTTTCATTTCCCTCTTTGTCTTTCTGTTTTT
>JALWLQ010000025.1 GCA_027084095.1 Persephonella sp. | reverse complement strand
TTGGAATAGTTGATGTTCCTGATGAAAGGTTGTATAAACTGGCAGAATTAGAAAACTCCCAGAGAATAGTCCCTGCAACAATTGAGTTTGTTGATATCGCAGGACTTGTTAAAGGTGCAAGTAAAGGGGAAGGGCTTGGAAACCAGTTTCTTGCAAATATAAGGAATGTATCTGCAATAGCCCATGTTGTTAGATGTTTTGAGGACAGCGATGTTGTTCATGTTGAAGGCTCTGTAAATCCTGTAAGAGACGCAGAAATTATTGAAACAGAGTTAATACTGGCAGACCTGCAAACAGTTGAAAAAAGGCTGGAAAAGGTCTCAAAACCTGCAAAATCTGGCAATAAAGAGGCCAAATTTGAAGTTCAGGTTCTTGAAAAAGCTAAAAAAATCCTTGAAGAGTTAAAACCTCTGAGAACCCATTTAGACCACTTTGAAGAGGAAGAGCTTGAATATCTGAGAAAAACATTATTTCCCCTTACAATAAAACCAATTATGTATGTTGCAAATATAAATGAGGAAGACCTACCTGAAGGTGAAGGAAATCCACATGTTCAGGCAATAAAAGAAAAAGCAAAAGAGGAAAATGCCCCTGTGGTTGTTCTGTGCGGAAAAGTGGAGCAGGAGCTTATAGAAATTCCAAAGGAAGAAAGAAAAGAGCTCTTAGAAGCTTATGGCCTTGAAGAACCGGGATTGAACAAAATGATAAGAACAGGATATAACCTGCTTGATTTAATCACATATTTTACTGCCGGTGAAAAGGAAGCAAGGGCATGGACTATAAAAAGGGGAACAAAAGCACCACAGGCAGCAGGGGAGATACATTCTGATTTTGAAAGGGGATTTATTGCTGCTGAGGTTATAAACTACGAAGACCTTATAAAAGTCGGCTCATTACAAAAAGCAAAAGAGCAAGGTCTTCTCAGGATTGAAGGTAAAGACTATGTTGTTCAGGATGGGGATGTAATACATTTCAGATTTAATGTGTAAATGATAGCCTTTTTATCTGTTTTAATCGGGTGGATAGTTCAGGGGCTGATTGGACTGGGCTCCGGAATTATATCCACCGCCATATTACTTTTTTTCTTTAATGCTAAAGAAGTTGTTGTATCCCTTTCTATTATTGCCCTTACAGGCACTATTTATCTGAGCTGGAAAAATTACAGAGGGAATTTCTTTCTTAAGGAAATCTTAATTCTGTCTATTTTTTCTTTTACTGGTGCAGGTATAGGAAGTTTTTTACTGGAAAGACTAAATCCTAAGGATATAGAGCTAATTTTTGGTATTGTTATAACACTGACAGGGATTTATGATTTTTATTCCCAGAAGAAAAAGATTTTCATACACAGCAAGCATAAAACTATTTTTGGTGTATTTACAGGAACAGTTGGAGGTATTATATCAGGGCTTATCGGTGGTGCTGGACCTCTGTATGCCTTTTATTTAAACCAGACAATCCATAATAAAAATGATTTTAAGTTTATTATTTCCTTTGTGTTCGTTATTTTGAATATTGAGAGAATTTTGTTTTATCTTGTCTCTCCAGAATTAAGAACTCTATTTAATTGGGAGATTGTTATTCCCGGTATG
>JALWLQ010000024.1:4552-7437 GCA_027084095.1 Persephonella sp. | reverse complement strand
TCTATCGCCTCAAAAATAGAAGAATATGTCCAGACAGGTAAGATACAGAAATACGAAGAGTTAAAAAAGCAGGTTCCAGAGGATTTTATTGAGCTTATAGATTTGCCCGGATTTGGCCCTAAAACATTAAAAAGAATTTATGAAGAATTGGGGATAACCACAAAAGAAGAACTGATTAAAGCCCTTAAAGACGGTAGAATTGAACAGCTTGAAGGATTTGGACCCAAAAAAGTAGAAAATATGCTAAAAGGCCTTCAGATGTATGAGATATCCAAAAGGAGAATACTCCTGTGGGAAGCCCTCCAGATATCAAAATACCTTATTGAAAAACTAAAATCCAATTTAAAAGAAATACACAAAATAGAAGTTGTAGGTAGCACACGAAGAAGAAAAGAAACCATAGGAGACCTGGATATCCTTGTAACAGCAGATGATAAAGACAGACTTAAAATAATGGATTTTTTCACGTCTCTGGAAGAAGTTTCAGAAGTTTTAGTAAAAGGTCCCAAAAAATCATCTGTAATCATGAAATTTGAAGATAAAGAAAGACAGGTTGATTTAAGAATATTTAAGGATGAGGAATGGGGAGCAGCCCTTCAGTATTTTACAGGTTCAAAACAGCATAATATCCACTTGAGAGAAATAGCAAAAGAAAAAGGTTTAAAAATCAATGAATATGGAGTTTTTAAAGTTGGCACAGAAGAAAAAATAGCCGGAGAAACAGAAGAAAGCGTTTATAAAGCTGTAGGAATGGACTGGATACCTCCAGAGCTACGGGAAGACAGAGGCGAAATAGAAGCTGCCATGGCACATAAACTTCCCAAATTAGTGGAACTTAAGGACATAAAAGGAGATTTACATGTTCACTCCACATGGTCTGACGGCGTTGCATCAATAAAAGATATAGTAGAGTTTGTAAGAAATAACTATAAATACGAGTATATAGTAATAACAGACCACTCAAAATCACAGAGAGTAGCCCATGGTCTTGATGAAGAAAGACTTCTTGAAGAAATAAAAGAAATAGAACTGATTAATAAAATGGCAGGTCTGGATTTTGTAAAAAAAGGAATAGAAGTTGATATTTTACTTGATGGTAGCTTAGACCTGTCAGACGAGGTTTTATCCCAGCTTGACTGGGTTGTTGCATCTGTCCACAGCCATTTTAACAGAGACAATACAGATAGAATTATAAAAGCTATGGAAAATCCTTATGTAAATGTAATTGGACACCCTACAGGTAGACTAATAGGACTTAGAGACCCATATCCTGTTGATATGGATGCAGTTATAAAAGCTGCAAAAGAAACGGGAACAGCACTGGAAATCAATGCCCAACCAAGAAGAATGGATATAGATGATATATGGGTCAGAAAGGCTGTTGAGGAGGGTGTAAAACTGGTAATATCAACAGACGCCCATAATTTTGGGAATTTTGCATATATGGAGATAGGTGTTGCTGTTGCCAGAAGAGGCTGGGCAACTAAAAAGGATATCCTCAATACAAAAAGCTGGAAACAAATTCAAAAATTTGTTAATGCAAAAAGAAAAAAATTTGGAGCAAAATTGGTAAGTAAATGATGGCTGCTAAAAGTCTCTCCTTTATAGGAGAAGATTTGGATACAAAGGTTTTACAGATATATAAAGAAATACTTGGAGATAAAGAGTATGAAAAGATACAGGATTTTATATCCTTCTACAAAATAACCATAGAAATTGAGGATGATAAGCTGAAAATTCTCCAGTTCTTTCATAAAGACCAGAAATGGCAGGAAATTTATTGCTTCAATCTAAAAACAAAACAGATTTTAAACAAAATAGAAAAATCTAAGCTTTTGAAGGAATTATACTACGAAAATAGTATCATTATTCAAAACGCAGAAGATGAACTTAAGAGGGCAGCAAATATAATAATTGCTCTACTTTCCCTGATTATAGGTGCTGTAGTTGCTTTGATTTTTTTAAATATAAACTGATGATTTTATATTACTTTTATAATTAAGACTAAAAATTTGAAATCTGGATTGAAAATTTTACAAAGAATTCTACGAAAATCTAACTTTGATGAAAAGAAAAAAGGGGGCTTAAGCCCCCTTAGAAGATTATTTAAATGAAGATACATCAAGAAGTAGTAGACCTTTTGAGCCATCAGCCACAAATCCAATAGATTTATCCCCATCAATAACAGAAGAATAAGACTCTCCTGGTGTATCAAGCATTCCAAGAACCACAGGATTGGCTGGGTCTGATATGTTTAGGATTACAAGACCTTTTTCAACATCAGATACAAAAGCCACTTTTCCATCTGAAGAAATCTTAACGGCATTTGCAAATATAACTTCCATATCATTTTCCTTATAAGAAAGATTACTTACCTCATTATAAGAAGTTGCGTCAAACACTCTAACTCCATTCTCTCCTGCAGCAACATATATATAGTTCCCATTTATTGCTACACTGTCCTGAAGTCCTATTCCGGTAGGAATTACCTGTTCCTCTCGTGGATTAGCTGGGTCAGAAACATCAACTATGATAATTCCTCTCTTAATATCTCCAAGAATAGCTTTTTGTCCATCAGGTGTGAGTTCAACAGTTCTTATGTCATTTCCACTTGCAGCAGAAGTATCTCCATCATCAAGACTTCCCACTTCAGAATTATCAGAAATATTGAAAATTCTCAATCCTGCTGTTCCCTCAGCAACAAAAATAAGCCCTCTGTTTTCATCTAAATAAACATCATGTGCAGCATCACAATTTATTGCCTCATTTATACATGCATCTCCGGCACTTTTAACAGGAATATTACCCACATTATTAGGTGCTTTTTTATCTGATACATCATATATATCCACACCACCTGCTGAAGTTGCCACATAAGCTGTATT
>JALWLQ010000024.1:1312-4452 GCA_027084095.1 Persephonella sp. | reverse complement strand
TTGCCTCATTTATACATGCATCTCCGGCACTTTTAACAGGAATATTACCCACATTATTAGGTGCTTTTTTATCTGATACATCATATATATCCACACCACCTGCTGAAGTTGCCACATAAGCTGTATTTCCGTCATTACTTACAGCAACGCTATTTGCATATTTACCTGTGTCCCATACACAATCATTAAGTATTTTTGGATTTGACGGGTCACTTACATCGGCAATTCTAAGGCCACAATAAGCATCAGCTATCAATGAATAAAGTTTATCTTTTGTTGTTGTAAGGTCAATAGCTGCATAAGTGCTTGCATATCCAAGAACGATAGGTGGAATAAGGTCTGTTGCTATAGATTTTACCCCTTTGTCATTATCCGTAACTATTGCATAGGTTCCATTATCCTTTAAAGCAACTCCATTTACAGAGCCATCTGTATTTACAAAACCATCAACTTCTGGTTTTGATGGGTCGGATATATCTGCAGAGATTAATCCATTATCCCCATCAGGTATAAATAATTTTTCTTTTTCTGGAGAAACTACAATATCTGATGGAGTGCTTCCTTTTGGAAGGTCTTCAACATTTAACAGAACAGGGTCTTCTGGGTTACATAATGCGTAGGTTAAAAGGTAAGCTTTTGCTTGAGCTGGGTCAGGGTTGTCTTCCTGAACCGTTACATAGGCATATTTTCCATCTGGAGAAACCGCTACAGCCTGTGCTTTACCGTATTCTGAGGTATCATCTGTGTTTAAGTTTTCAAGCTTGTTTCCATCTCCGTTTTCATCATTAGGGTCAATTTTGAATGTTACAAGACCCTTTTCTCCGTCAGCAACGTAAGCATATTTACCATCTTCAGATGCAGCGACATCATTTGCATCTGAAGTTGTACCTGTTGGTTTTGTTTCTATACTTGTTAATTCATTTCCTGTATTTGCTGGGTCAGCTTTAAGGAGTGCAATTCCTTCATCTCCATCAGCAACCACAACATAATCATTTGTTCCATCATTAACAACATCAAGGGCTTTTGCTGAACCTTTTGTAGTATCTCCATCTGGGTCTATTGTAATTAGGTTTTTAGGGTCAATTTTCTCTCCATCATTATTATCATCAAGGTCAAGCATTGCAACTCCATCATTTCCACCTGCCAGGTAAGCATATTCACCATCTGTTGAAGGTTTTAAATCTTCAGGTGTAGCAACTCCAGTATCTACAGGAGATGAATTTTTTTGCTCCATATTTTCAGGGTTAGAAATATCAAATACATTCATTTTTCCATCATCATTAATGACATAAGCATATTTTCCATCTGGAGATGCTGCTGCATTTTTTGCATTTCCACCTGTATCTTTTTCATCAAGAACAGGATTTGCAGAAAGAAGAGGTAATTTACCATCTCTTATATCATTGGCAATATCATCAACATGTCCTTTAAAAGGTGCCTTTACTTTATTCTTAGCTTCTTCGTTTGCAGGGTCAAATACCAGAGCATCAATATTATCTACTACTCCATCATTATTAATATCATCAACTAATTCTTTGGCTGTGTTATCCAACTTTTCTGCAAAATCTGTAGGATTATAAGTTCCTTTTAAAGAACTTTCGGTTAAATCAGGCAAGGTCTTTTCTGCAATTAGTTCACTAAGAGGTGATAATGTAAAATTATTACCTAACATTTTAATCTCTTCACCTGTAGCTAAAGCTCTGATTTTACCTTTATTAGGAGTTGGATTACTATCTTTTATACCGTCATTATTCACATCCCAGTCCTGTCCTCCATTGGCTACATATAAATACACTTTATTAGGGTCTAATTCATCTGCATGTAGATTGAATTTTCCTATTTCACCGAGGGAATTACCACCAGAAGATTGTTCTGTCCATTTTAAAACAGGTTTTCCATCATCTCCAATTTCATAAATTTCAACTGTGGCCCCTTCTACAACTCCAAGTCTAACGCTTCCTTCAGATTGCACTATAACATCTGTACTTCCAGCCGTACCTCCTCCACCTCCATCACTACAACTAAACATCACAGTTCCTGCCATTGTTAAGGCAAGGAACTTTCCCGTAAATAATGCTTGTTTTAACTTCATGTTATACCCCCCTTCTTTAAATTAATAATATTTATTACCTATTATTAATAGATATATAACTTGTTGGCCTGGCATATTATACCTCTAAAATTTTTGAATTTCTATTATTCCCCCAGATGTAGTAAAATATTTGTTTTCTAAGATATTTCGTATTATTTCAAAGAAAGTTTATAGGTTAATTACTTAGAAGTGGAGGTCAAAGTGGTAAGAGTAAGGTTTGCACCAAGCCCAACAGGATATTTACATCTGGGGAATGCCAGAACAGCCCTGTTTAATTACATATATGCCAGACATACAGGGGGAAAACTTGTTCTAAGAATTGAGGATACTGACAAAGAAAGGTCAAAAAAAGAATACGAAGAGATGCTAATAGATGACCTTAAATGGCTTGGAATTGAATGGGACGAGGGCCCAGATGTAGGTGGAGATTACGGACCTTACAGACAATCTGAAAGAACAGAAATTTATAACGAGTATGTTGAAAAGTTAAAAGAAAGCGGACATATATATAAATGCTTCTGTACCCCTGAAGAACTTGAGGAAGAAAGAAAAAAAGCACTTGCAGAAGGAAGACCTCCAAGATACTCAGGAAAATGTAGAAACCTTACACCTGAGGAAATAAAAAAATACGAAGAGGAAGGCAAACCTTACGTATGGAGATTTAGGGTGCCTGATGGGGAATATATTGTCTTTGAAGATTTAATAAAAGGAACAGTTGAGATAAATGTTGATGAGTTTGGTGATTTTGTGATAGTCAGGTCTGATGGCTCACCTGTTTACAATTTTGTAGTTGTTGTTGATGATGCTCTGATGGAAATTACCCATGTGATAAGGGGAGAAGACCATTTATCCAATACCCCAAAACAAATCCTTATTTACAGGGCTCTGGGATTTACAGAGCCTAAATTTGCCCATCTGCCGATTATTTTAGGAGAAGATAGAAGTAAGTTATCCAAAAGACATGGTGCTGTTTCAGTCCGAGCATTTAGAGATGACGGATATGTTTCAGAAGCAATGTTCAATGGGCTTGCCCTCCTTGGCTGGCATC
>JALWLQ010000024.1:0-1212 GCA_027084095.1 Persephonella sp. | reverse complement strand
ATTATTTTAGGAGAAGATAGAAGTAAGTTATCCAAAAGACATGGTGCTGTTTCAGTCCGAGCATTTAGAGATGACGGATATGTTTCAGAAGCAATGTTCAATGGGCTTGCCCTCCTTGGCTGGCATCCAAAAGGAGATAATGAGGTTTTATCAAAAGAAGAAATAATTGCTGAATTTGACATAGAAGATGTTCATAATGCCCCTGCTGTTTTTGATAGGGCAAAACTAAAATGGCTTAATGGTGTTTATATCAGGGAAAAATTAGACCTTGAAGACCTTACCCGAAGAGCTATTCCATTTTTTGAGGGATTTGGATATAAGGCAGATTTTGAGTATTACAAAAAGGTAATGGAAGCTATCAGAGATAGCCTTGAAACATTAATGGATATAGAAGAAAGGGCAAAACCATTCTTTGTTGATGATTTCCATTACTCAGAAGAAGGTAAAAAATTCCTTGAGGATGAAAGTGGATATAAGGTAGTCCAGTTATTTTATGAAAAAATAAAGGATAGAAATCAAATAACCAAAGAGGATTTCAAAAAAATCACAAAGGAAATTCAAAAAGAGCTTGGAGTAAAAGGAAAAGGATTATTCATGCCTATTAGAGTAGCACTTACAGGGGAAACCTCAGGTGTAGATATTGCAACATTGGTGGAAGTTATAGGTATAGAAAGGGTAAAACACAGACTACAAAGAGCTCTGGAGTATTTTGGATGATACGCTGGATTACAGATTATCTTGGGGGCAGCAGAGCCCCTGAGTTAGAAGAGCTAAAAACCTGGAAAGAAGAAGGGGTTGATATAATTATAAACCTGCTGAAAGGAGATTACGGCGATTTTATTGCCCAAAAACAAAAAGAAATGGGATTTGAGGTTATAAGAATTCCTTTTGATATGTATCAGATTATTCCAGAAGAAGATTTCCTGGCTGTTTATCAGTATATTGATGAGATAAAAGACAATAAAAAAGTGGTTGTCCACTGCAAATACGGACAGGCAAGAAGCGGAACATTTCTGGCAGGTTATCTTATACACTCCGGCAAAAGCTATGAAGAAGCTTTAAACACAGTAATGGCAAAAGGATTTCAGCCTTCAACTTTTCATCAGATTAACTTTCTACAAAATCTTGCAAAGAGAAAATGATAGACCCTCAAAAACTAAAAAAGCTTAAGTTTTTAGTAGACGAAAATAGTATAAAACAGGCTGACGAAAA
>JALWLQ010000023.1 GCA_027084095.1 Persephonella sp. | reverse complement strand
AATGCCACTGCTCCTGCAAATGCTCCCGGTATCGGAACAACCTGATAACCTTTTTCCCAAGCCAGTTTTACTACTCTGTATCCAGGGTCAGATATGCAAGGAGTGCCGGCATCAGATACAAGGGCTATATCTTCCTTTTCCAGCAAAGAAACAAGTTTTTTTGCTGTTTCTTCTTCATTATGTTCATGGTAGGAAATAAGTTTTTTTCCTGTAATTGAGTAATAGGAAAGCAGCCTGTGGGTTACCCTTGTATCCTCACAGGCTATAGTATTGACTGATTTTAAGACTTCAATAGCTCTAAATGTAATATCTTTTAGATTTCCTATCGGTGTTGCAACAACATAAAGCGTTCCCATTATGGAAGGACAGCAGATAAAGTTGTGTTTTTGACAAATATACCATTTTTGTAAACAGAAACTTCTCCGTTAATCAGACCGGAAATACGCTGGTTTATTTCCTGCTGGATTATTTTTATCCTTTTTTCTGTGTGTGGAGGTATGGATATTTCAGAAAATTTTTTGTTTTTCATTTCCCATATAATAAGATTAACCTTTCTAAAATCAACTACTGTGTTGTTGTCTATGATTAGATATCCTGTTAAGTATTTTTTTCCATTTTTTATATCCAGAATATAATGAACTTTCCAGCTTACCCCCTGTATTGGATATTTTATTTTGAATATCTCAGATTTTGCTTCATTTGAATTTACTTTTAATGTTATCTGAGGAGAGAAAAGTTCTTCCCATCTTTCAGGTGAAGATATTCTGGAAGGGAATTCAGGGAGAGTTGTAACCATAAATCCTTTTTTAGAGTTTATTGTAATGTATTTGCCGTTAATTGAGATAACATCTCCTCTGATTATTCTGCCTTCTCCTTCAATTGTTATATGTTTTCCTATGAGATTTTTTTTCCAGTCTAATGATGTTTTTTCCAGAATATAGCTGCTGATTGTTGAACCACCTGTTGTTGATATCTTAATCGCATTGTAATCTCCAATAGGGAGAATTGATATGGGGCCAATAAGATTTTCCCCCTGAGCAACCATAAATTCTTCTTCTTGAATGTATGTTGCGTATTTACCTTTAGTTAAAATCAGAGTGTCTGCAAAACTGATTGAGAATATACACAGAAACAATATTAGAAATCTTTTCAATTTCTTACCTCTCCTTAGTTATTTGAAGATAATAATATAACAAATATTTTATAATATCTTATTGGCTAAATAATTGTCAGGAGGACTTTCTTTGAACAGAGAATACAACTTTTCCCAGATAGAAGAAAAACTTCTTAAAGAATGGGAAGAAAACAATGTTTTTAAAACAGAAGAAAAGTTAGATAAAGAAAAGTTTTATGTTTTAGAAATGTTCCCTTACCCTTCTGGAAGAATTCATATGGGGCATGTCCGAAATTACGCTATTGGTGATGTTGTAAATAGATACCTTAGAATGAAAGGTAAAAACACTCTTCATCCAATGGGATGGGATGCTTTTGGAATGCCTGCTGAAAATGCAGCAATAAAAAGCGGTGTCCATCCTGCAAAATGGACTTATGAAAATATTGATTATATGAAAAAAGAGCTTAAAAGACTTGGTTTTTCTTATGA
>JALWLQ010000022.1 GCA_027084095.1 Persephonella sp. | reverse complement strand
GGCTATTTTTTTCATTTTCCAACTGAATAACAGTATTCCTTAGCTTCAGCAAAAGATGGTAAAAGGTCTCCTGTTACCTTGTTAACATATACCCTTCTGATAGTATCAAAATTTTCATATCCTTTTATATAGAGCTCACCGATATAATACTTTTTTCCTTCACATACTTTAATCTGAGATACTTCTTTTGTTCCTTTTACATATTCTTCTATTTTTTGCTTTGCCTGTTCTATAGTAATAACAGGTTTTACATATTTTGTTTCAGGATGGGCAAATACTGATTTGCCTGTTGAATTTGCAGAAGAAGTTGCCCCTGCACAGCTTGCTAAGATTACCGCACCTGCCACCGCTAAAAATCTTTTCATTTGCTACACCTCCTGAAATTAGTAAATTAATGCAGTCAGGAAATAGTCTAATATCAAAACCACAACCGATGCAACTACAACTGCAGTTGTGGTTGACCTACCAACTCCCTCTGCTCCTCCTTTTGTTACATACCCAAAATAACAGGCAATTATTGTTATTGTCATTGCAAAAAATGCTGATTTATAAAGACCTCCCAGAATATCTTTCAGTTCTGTTAAATCTTTCATTTTCTCTACAAATAAATAAGGATTTATAGAATACAGATAAGTTCCAACAAAATAGCCTCCTATAATACCGGCTGTATATGACAGAATTGTAAGAGCTGGAACCATTAGAAGTGCAGCTATAAGTCTTGGAGCAATTAAATATCTTATAGGGTTAACTGCCATAACCTGGAGAGCATCTATCTGCTCTGTAATTTTCATAGTCCCAATGTTTGCTGCCATTGCTGAGCCTGAACGGGCAGTAACCAGAAGGGCAACAAGAACAGGTGAAAGTTCCCTGGCTAATGATAAAGAAACAAGGGCACCTATCAAAAATTCTGCATTGAATTTGTGGAATGTTGGATAGGTTTCAACAACCAGCACACCCCCTGTAAAAAAGCCTGTAATTGCGATAAGTGGGGCGGCTGTTACGCCTATTTCATCCATATATTTAAGGATATGTTTAATTTTTGGGGGAGACTTAATGATTATAAATATAGTTTCCAGGAAAAGTAGAGTTGCCTCCCCAACATGTTCTACAAATCTTTTAAGTTTTTCCATTTACAGCTCTGCTATGTCCTCGTCCAGTAAATTTATATTTTCTAAAAGTTCATCTTCTATTTTATCATCTGTTTCTGGAGATTGCTTTGTTTCTTCTTCTGGATAACTGCCTTTGGCAAGATTTTCAAATCTTGTTATATCTTTTATAAATGCCAGATTTACTATTCCTGTTGGGCCGTTTCTCTGTTTTGCTATTATTATTTCTGCGAGGCCTTCTTCTTCAGGGGTTGGATTTTTCTTGTAATATTCTGGTCTGTGTATAAACATAACAAGGTCAGCATCCTGCTCGATGCTACCGCTCTCTCTCAGGTCTGCCAGTTGGGGTCTTTTGTCGGAACGCATTTCTGCCTGACGGGACAGCTGGGCAAGGGAAATAACAGGGATATTTAATTCTTTGGCAAGGGCTTTTAAACCTCTGGATATCTCTGCTACTTCCTGTTGTCTGTTTTCTGTTCTTCTGTGGGAACGAAGAAGCTGAAGATAGTCAACAACAACAAGCTGAATATCCTTTTCTCTCTTTAACCTTCTTGCCTTGGCTCTTAAATCCAGAATAGAGATTGATGCTGTATCATCTATAAATAGCGGAGATTTTGATATTTCCAGAGCTGTGTTTGTAAGTTTTTCAAGCTCATCGGCACTTAAAAATCCAGACCTGATTTTTTTCAAAGTTATTCTTGCTTCAAGGGATAGAAGTCTCATTGCAATCTGTTCCTTTGACATCTCAAGGGAGAAAAATGCAGCAGGAACTTTGTCAACCACGCTAACGTTGTGTAGAATAGAAAGAGCCAGGGAAGTTTTACCCATGGCTGGTCTTGCAGCAATTATTATTAAATCCCCTGGATGAAAACCTGTTGTTAGCCTATCAAGGTCATAAAATCCTGATGGAAGGCCTGTGATAATCGTATCCTTTTTAGAAAGCTCATTTATTATATTTAGGGTTTCTTTTATTACATCTTTTATTTCGTAGTAATGGGTTATGGCTCTATCTTCATTGAGCTTAAAGATTTCTGTTTCAGCTTCTTCTATAAGCTGGTTGATATCCCTTACTTTTTTGGATTTTTCTATTATCCCTTTGGCAACCAGTATCAGATTTCTGGCAATGGCTTTTTCCTTTAGCTGCTGGGCAAGGGTTTCCACTATATTAGGAGGAGCAGCTTCATTTGTGATAAGTGCTATATAGCCAGCTCCTCCAATAGCTTCTAATTTTCCGATTTTTTCCAGATGGTTTTTTACTATGAGGGGTTCTATTTCTTTGCCTTCCTCAGATAACTGCAGAAAAGCAGAATAGATAATTCTGTGTTTTGGATTAAAGAAATCATCAACCTTCAGTATATTAAAAACCGTATCAGCAACAGACGGGTCTATAAATATAGCTCCTAAAACAGCCCGTTCTGTATGGTCATCATGGGGAAGGTTAATATCCAATTCTTCTGCCATTTAAATCACCAGATTTGAAATGTAGTTTTGAAAATTTTAGAAGTTAAATATAACACAGAAGAGAAAATTTTTCTTTAGGTGGGAAGTTATTGAAAATAAAGGAAAAGCCCCAAAAGGGGCTTCAAGATTTTATTCTACGTTTTCAGGAACAATATGAACTTTTATTACTTCGCTAACTTCAGGGTGAAGTCTGATTGTGATGTTGTAAGAACCAATATTTCTTAATGGATTTCTAAGCATAATTTTCTTTCTGTCTATTTCTATTCCTTTCTCTTTGAGAGCTTCTGCTATATCTGCTGTTGTAACAGAGCCATAGAGTTTTCCTGTTGTTCCAACAGGTCTTTTGATTTCTATTTCCAGACCTTTAAGTTTTTCTGCAAGCTCAAGGGCTTTTTGTTTTTCCCTTTCAAGCTTTCTTGATTTTTGTCTGAGTATTTCTTGAACCATTCTTATATTACTGTCTGTAGCCTCATAGGCAAGGCCTTTCGGTATCAGATAGTTTCTTGCAAAACCTCTTTTAACTTCTATGATATCGCCTATTGTTCCCCAACCTTCAACATCTTTAGCAAGTATAACTTTCATCCTTTCTCAACCTCCTACATTATTACGTATGGTAATAAAGCAAGCTGTCTTGCTTTCTTAATCTCAACTGTGAGTTTTCTCTGGTGTTTTCCGCATGTTCCAGAAATTCTTCTTGGTATTATTTTTCCTCTTTCAGATATAAATTGTCTGAGATATTCAACATCTTTATAGTTAGGCTCTTTTCCTTCAGCACAGAATTTGCAGTATTTCTTTCTTTTCTGGAAAAATGGTTTGTTTTGTGCTGCTGGGTTTTGGTTTTTATTACTCAATTTTTTACCTCCTTTTGTTTTTAAAATGGAACATCTTCATCTGAGGAAAAATCCTCAGTTTCAGTAGAAATATCAAGTTCTGGTTCTTCCTCTATTTTTTCAGGTCTTTCTGCAGGTTTACCTGAAAGAATGCTTACCCTGTCGGCTACAATCTTTACCTTTGTTCTCTTATCCCCGGCTGCAGTTTCCCATCTATCCTGTCTGAGCTGTCCTTCAACAAGTATCTGTGTTCCTTTGTTAAGCTGCTTCCCAAGTCTTTCTGCAAGCTGTCCGAATGTCTCAATATCAAAGAAATATGTTTCTTCTTTCCATTCATTATTTACTCTGTAAGCTCTGTTAACAGCTATGGAAAAACTTGTAACCTGAGAACCGCTTGGTAAAAACCTAATCTCAGGGTCTCTTGTAAGTCTGCCAATTAAAAATACTTTGTTAAGCATAATTGACCTCTTATTCCTCTGTAGCCTCAGCTACTTCTGGAGTTTCTTCTTTTTTAGGTGGCTTAATTTTGAAATTTAAAAATCTGATAATATCCTCATCTAATCTGAGGTTATACTCAAGCTTCTGGGGAAGTTCGGAATTTTCTGTTTTGAAGTTCAGGATGTAATAGTATCCTGTATTGAACTTCTGGATTGGGTAGGCAAGCTCTCTTCTTCCCCATTTCTCAAAATTGTAAATCTCTCCACCATTTGAGGTGATGAGATTTTGAATTTGTTCTACCTTTGAAGCCATTTCTTCTTCTGTCATTGTTGGCTTCAATACAAATACTAACTCATAATGACGCACTGCACATACCTCCTTCTGGATGATTTTATTAAATCAGCCTCCAGCCTTAATGCTGGAAGCAAGGATTTCTTATACTATTTTTTGATTACAAAAATTCATAGATTTATCAATACCATATTTTAGCACATTTAATATACACTGGCTGGCAGACTGGATTACTTTTTCCAGTAAGATTTGCTGGTCTTTTGGAAAAGGGGATAATACATAATCAACAACCTGCTCTTTTCTTTCTGGTCTGCCTATTCCGATTTTTAGTCGGGGAAAATCTTCAGTTTTTATATTTTCTATTATGGATTTCATTCCTCTATGACCACCACTGGAGCCTTTTTTTCTAAGGCGAATAGCTCCAAGGGGCAAATCAAGGTCATCATAAACAACAAGAATTTCTTCAGGAGTAAGATAGTATTCTTCCAGAAGATTTTTTACAGCTATCCCGCTGTTATTCATGTAGGTCTGGGGTTTTACAATAATAACATCATGGTCAGGACATTCATAAATATGGGAGAAGCATTTTTCTTTGTATTTTTTATTGCATTTCAGTGAAGAAGCCACAGCATCGGCTACCATAAAACCGATGTTGTGGCGGGTGTTTTTATATTGATTTCCTGGATTTCCAAGACCGATAATAGCTTTTATCATTTAGGTTTATGCTTCGGTTGTTGTTTCTTCAACTGCCTCTTCTTCTGTTACCTCTTCAACTTCTGGTTCAAGAACAACAGCTACAACTTCATCGCCAGGTGTAAGGATTTTAACTCCTTCTGGTGGCTCTATATCTCTAACGTGGAGAACATCTCCAACATCAAGGTTTGATACATCAACAGTGATTTTTTCAGGTATTTTTCTTGGAACTGTTCTGATTAGAATTGTATGAATTGGTTTTTCCAGAATACCACCCACTTCAAGACCTTTTGGTTTTCCAACCAGTTCAACTGGAACTTCAACATCAAGTTCAACTCCAAATGTTACTTCATAAAGGTCAACATGGATAGGAGTATCTCCAAGATAGTTATACTGAATATCTTTGAGAATACATACCCTTGGTTCTTCTTCTCCTTCTATTTTCAGGTCAATCAGGAACATTCCTGAAGGTCTGTCTGCCAGGTCTTTCCAGTATATATATGCGTGGGCGTTTTCATGACCTTTTCCATAAACTTCCACAGGAATATATCCTTTTCTTCTATATTCCTTAACTTCACTTTTCTTTCCTACTGTTCTTGGAATAGCTTTCCATTCAATTCTTTCTATCATTTTTTGTTCAACCTCCTTATACAAACAATGAACTTACTGAACTTTCTATATTAATTCTTTTAATTGCTTCACCAACAAGTTCTGCAATAGATAAAACTGTCAGTTTGTCAAACTCTTTTCCTTTTGTTGGAATACTATCAGTTACTATTACCTCTTCTATCTCAGAGTTTGAAAGTCTATCTATAGCTGGGCCTGAGAATACAGGATGTGTGCAGGCTGCAATTACTGAATTAGCCCCTTTTTCTTTGAGCATATTTGCAGCAGCAACAATTGTTCCTGCTGTATCAATAATGTCATCTATGATAATGGCATTTTTTCCTTCTATATCACCGATGACATCAAGGGTTTCAACCACATTTGGAGCAGGTCTTTTTTTGTAGATTATTGCAAGGCTTGCTCCAAGTCTGTTTGCAAGCATTCTTGCCCTTTCTACACCACCGGCATCCGGAGATACAACAACCATATTTGGTATCTTTTTCTTCTGGAGGTAGTCCAGAATAACCGGAAGTGCGTAAAGATTATCTACAGGACAGTCAAAAAATCCCTGTATCTGTGCAGAGTGAAGGTCAACAGTTAATACTCTGTTGGCACCTGCTTTCTGGATAATGTCTGCAAGAAGTTTTGCTGATATTGGAACTCTGGGTTTATCTTTTCTATCCTGTCTTGCATAAGCAAAATATGGAATTACAGCTGTTATTCTATGGGTTGAAGACCTTTTAAGTGCATCAAGAATAAGGAGAAGTTCCATTATATGGTCATTAACCGGAGATGTTAAAGGTTGAATTACAAATACATCTGCACCTCTAACATTCTCTTTTATCTGAACCCTGATTTCACCATCCGAAAATCTTGTTACAAGTGTATCAACCAGAGGTGTATGAAGGTACTCTGCTACTTTGTGAGCAAACTCAACGTTAGCATTACCAGTTATAAGCTTAAGATGTTTACTCAAAAAAATACCTCCGGTTTTTTGTTTTATGGAATTTTAAATGGCTGGGGAGGCAGGACTCGAACCTGCGACACCCGGTTCCAAAGACCGGTGTTCTGCCAACTGAACTACTCCCCAACTCTATTTAAGATAAGTTTTTATCAACTTCCAGCCTTTGACCTGGCAGATTTTATTCAGTTCTTCAGTAGGCTCCCCTGCAGCATAAACACTGCTACCGCTTCCTGAGATAGCTGGCTTGTATCCCAGATATCTCAGGGTATTCATTACCTCTTTTACCTGTGGAAAATCCCTTTCCACAATCTTACCCAGCGTATTCTCAACTCTGTCAAGGAGCCTTTCAAAATCTCCAGTCAGGCTATCTATTATATGAATATCTTCCTTTTTTGTCAACATCTCAGGTGTAATTTTTTGATAAATTTCTCCGGTGGATATACTAATCCCGGGATAAATGATAAATATCTGCTCTGAGAAGGTTTTTTCCATAAATTGCAGTTTGTCTCCTATTCCTTCACCAATTGCCATTCCACCTTTCAGGAAAAAGGGCACATCTGCACCAATTGAAGCTGCAAGCTGGAAAAGTTCCTCTTCAGAGAGAGGATGACCATAATACTTATTTATATATTTCAGGACTGTTGCAGCATTAGAACTGCCCCCACCAAGACCAGCTCCTACCGGAATATTTTTTTCTATAAAAATATCAAATTCAGGATGAATACCTGTCCATTCCTCAAATTTTTTTAATGTTTGAAAAACAATATTTTCTTCCTGAGGAATATTGGTTGATGTCTGAACTTTCGGGATGTGGGAGGGCTTTATAAATATTCTGTCATGGAGTTCAAGGGTATGAAATATAGTATATATCTCGTGGTATCCGTCAGGACGTTTATTTGTTACCCATAAACCTATATTTATTTTTGCCGGTGATTTCAGTATTTCCATAATAATTCCTTGATGAACTTTATTTATTAAATAATATAATCCAAATCTAAGCTTTCTGGTAAAATATTTAAAATCTTTTTCAAGGGGTAGAAATGGAAAAAGCTATCCTTGCCTTAGAAGATGGTCATTTCTTTTATGGAATTGCCTTTTCCGGTTTAGACCAGAAAGAAACAGGC
>JALWLQ010000021.1 GCA_027084095.1 Persephonella sp. | reverse complement strand
TAAGGTCTTCTTCTATGAAATGCTCAAACAGTTTATCTAAAAGTTTCAGATGGGTTAGCTCTTCTGCTTTTGGTATTCCAACTTCTTTTGCAAAAGCCCTTGCCTTTTCTTCATCAAGGAAGAAATCTTTGTCTTTACCTGTTTTTTCCTTTAATGCTTCAAAGAATGGCAATCTTCTAAATGGTTTGGAAAAGTCTAATTCCTGACCTTCCCATGTTATTTTCAGTGTTCCCACTGTATCCATAAGGATTTTTCTGAATAATTCTTCTGTCATGTCCATAAGGTCGTTGTAGTCAAGGTATGCACCGTAAAACTCAACCATTGTAAATTCAGGGTTGTGGGTTGTGTCTATACCCTCATTTCTAAAGTTTCTACCTATTTCATAAACTCTGTTAAATCCACCAACAACAAGCATTTTTAGATATAATTCAGGGGCTATTCTGAGATACATATCCATATCAAGTGCATTGTGATGGGTTATAAATGGTTTTGCCATAGCCCCAGAAGCAACAGATTGAAGAATAGGAGTTTCTACCTCCATAAAGCCTTTGCTTTCAAGATATTCTCTCAGACTTTTGATAGCTTTTGACCTAATCTTGAAAATTTCCCTTGCTTTTGGATTTGCTATAAGGTCGATATATCTATGTCTGTATCTTAGTTCCACATCTTTTAAACCATGCCATTTTTCAGGTAAAGCTCTGAGGGACTTTGCCAGAAGTTGAAAATCCTTAACCTCAACTGTAAGTTCACCGGTCATAGTTCTGAAAAGCTCGCCTTTAACTCCTATAATATCCCCAACATCAAGAATATTCATTGCTTCCTGATATTTTTCCTCACCTAAGGTGTCCTTTCTAAAATAGACCTGCAATTTCCCATCTGCATCCTGAATATGTCCAAAAGCGGCTTTTCCCTGGTCTCTAAGGGCAATAAGTCTGCCAGCTACAGAAACCTGTTCCCTCTCAGGGTCAAGGTCAAACTGGGATTTTATCTGATGCACATCCTGTGCTTCCTCCACAGGAGCTATATTTTCTGCAACAAGTGTTAGTTTTCCATCTATTCTTTTTAGTTTTCCTTTAAAGGCAACTTCCTGCTTTGGTGCAAATTTACCTGCTGATTGGGGAATAATGACCTGTATCTCAACTGGCTCATTAAAATCAGCAAGCCTTATAACATATTTATCTTCTCTTTTGGAAACCCTTTTAATCTTTCCTTTTATTGTAAATTCCTTTTCAGGAACAGGTTTTTCATATTTTTCTCTTATCTTATCAAGGGTGGTTGTTATTTCAAACTTGTGTGGGTATGGATTTTTCCCTTCCTTTTTCATTTGTTCAATAATCTGTTTTCTACTTTCTATAATCTCTTCAGGCATTAAATTCCTCCATATATTTTTGATAAACTTAAATTATAATTTAATTGGATAATATTTGTTAAGTCTCATCTTTATCAAAATATTTATCATACCTGTATCTAAACTCTCTGAAAGTAATTCCTAAAATCTGGGATGCTCTGGTTTTATTTCCCTGAGAAAACTCCAGAGCTTTACTAATAAGGGCTTTTTCTATAAGTGCCATTGTTTTCTTTAAATTTATCCCTCCTTCTGGAAATATTTTTACTTTAAATTCCTGGTCTGGATTGTCTATATATATAGAATTAATGCTCTTTTTTTCTATTCCTACCGGGGCAAGCTCCTTTCCCTCAGAAAGAATTACAGCTTTTTCAAGGATATTTCTTAATTCTCTTATATTACCTTTATAATCATAATTCATTAGATAATTAAGGAATTCCGGAGATATTCTTTCTATGTCTTTATTATACTTCTCCTTCAAATCCTGAAGTATACTTTCCACAAGAAGAGGAATATCTTCTTTTCTTTCTTTTAAAGAAGGCATCTTTATCACTATTGTAGAAAGCCTGTAATAAAGGTCTTCTCTAAAGTTTCCTTTTTCTATTTCTTTTTCAAGGTCTCTATTTGTAGCTGATATGATACGAACATCTACACTAACTTCTTTTAGGCTTCCAAGGGGTCTAATTTTCTTATTTTCCAGAAATCTCAGGAGTTTCGCCTGAAGGGATATGGGCATTTCTCCAATTTCATCTAAGAAGAGTGTTCCTCCGTTTGCTTCTTCAATCAGCCCCTTTTTGTCTGATACTGCTCCTGTAAACGCTCCCTTTTTATATCCAAATAATTCACTTTCAAGAAGTTCCGGTGGTAAAGATGCACAGTTTATGGCGACAAAAGGTTTATCCTTTCTTTTAGAAAGCTTATGTATAGTCCTTGCAACTACATCTTTGCCTGTTCCACTTTCCCCAACGATGAGAACATTTATGTCATAAGGAGCTATCTTTTCTATTGTTTCTTTCACTACTCTGATAGCAGGAGAGTTTCCTATCAAACCTTCAAATTTTTCATCTTTCTGCTGTGCAAGTTTCTTTTCAAGTTCCAGCTTGTTCTTTACATTTCTAATCAGAAGCCTTAATTCATTTAACTCAAATGGTTTTGACAGATAATCATAAGCACCTAATTTTATAGCTTCAACTGCTGTATCTGAAGAGGCAAAAGCTGTAATAATAACCGCTTCCGTTTTGGGATTTTTTTCTTTTAATCTTCTTAAAACATCTATTCCTGAACCGTCTGGTAGTCTAAGGTCTAAAAGTGCAAGGTCATAATATTTATCTTCAAGAAGTTTTATAGCCTCTTTATAGGAAGAAGCTCTATCTACTTGAAATCCTGCTTCTTCAAGGAGCATAGACAAAATTTCCTGAATATTTATTTCATCATCTACTATCAGAGCTTTCATTCTTCCTCCCTGCAGGAAAAATTAAAACAAATTTTGCTCCTCCCAGTGAGCTATCCTCAACCAATATATTACCTTTGTTTTCTATAACAATCCTGTTTGTAATGGCAAGTCCCAGACCTGTCCCTGTTTTACTGGTAGAAAAGAAAGGCTCAAATATTTTATCCCTGATTTCTGGTTTTATACCTTCCCCATCATCTTCTATCTCTATATAAACCTTATCCCCAAGTTCATACACATTTATAACTACTTTATTTTTCGCCCATTCAACAGCATTTTTGATTAGATTTGAAAGTACAGAATAAAAGGCTTTCTCACTCATATATACATAAGGATTTCCTGAAATATTCACATTAATTTCTTTATGGTCTTTGAATAACTCCTTAAATCTAAGCACACTTTCTTTAACACTAATTAAACTTTTTTCACTTTCTTTAGGGCGTGATAGTAATAAAAAATCTGAGAGTAGCTTGTTAAGGCGTTCTGCTTCGTTTTTTATCATATCTATTAATTTTTTGTCCGTTTTTCCTTCAGCAAGAAGGTCTGCTGCAGCTTTTATTGAAGCAAGAGGATTTCTTATTTCATGAGCCAGTTCTGCACTTATCCTGTAAAGTTTTTTATACACTTCAGCCTGCTTTTTTTCTTCTTCCAGTTTGGTTATATAAGCCTGTTGAATTTGTAAATCTTTTCTCAATCTCAAACCTGCAAATGTTATTATCCAGAATGCAAATATATTTAAGATTAAATGCAAATATCCACTGGAATGTTGCTCGCTATACATAAAGAATAAAAATGAATACTCAAAAATCGCTAAGATTAGTACAGAATAAGCCTGTCTGCTTTCAAAAGTAAATCCTGAGAAAAATAAGGGAAACAGGTACAAAAGAGAAAAATATTTTAATTTATCAAAATCAGTAAAAATAAAGGCTGATATAAATGTAACATCAAGTATAGTGTCTATAATAGAAACTTTTTTAATAAAAAGTGTCACAAATGAAACAGCAGTGTAAACAAACAAAATAAAAACAGCTACAACCTGTGTAGAGCTTTTAAGTCCTGATGTCCCAGCAAAGAATGTAAAAGAGATTAAAAGGGCTAAGGAAAATATAAACCTTAATAATTTGTAGTTATGCTGTATCCTTTCTAAATGCACATATCCTACTCAGATTTTCTTATAATTATTGCTCTTCCTTTTGCTATTTCATCTATTGCAATAACAGTCTTTTTTAGAGGAACCCCTTCCTCTGTTACATAACTTTCTGCACCTGTTTCATACAACTCTTTTGCAAGTTTTGCTGCAGCATGAACCAGCTCATATCTATTGTTAACTCTCTTTA
Source organism: Persephonella sp. (assembly GCA_027084095.1). GTDB lineage: Bacteria > Aquificota > Aquificia > Aquificales > Hydrogenothermaceae > Persephonella_A. The sequence continues at coordinate 3,615 of JALWLQ010000021.1, read as the reverse complement.
AAGCCTGCTCTATCAAAGGTCTTTTGCTCAAATCTGTTCCTCCAGACAGGTTTTATGGCAAAAATTTAGTATATCATTCTTTATATTTTAATTCCAGATAGGTAAGTTTAATTACAAAATACATAAATAATCCAGATGTTGCCCCAAGCAAGTCAGCAGTTATATCTCCATATTCCGCAGTTCTATATGGTAAGAGATATTGAACAGCTTCTATAAACAGACTAAAAAATAATGAGTAAAAAAATGTTCCCCAGTAGCTTGTATTGTATGCTTCCTTTAATAGAATAACAAAGATAAAAAATGCAAAAAAATGGTAGATTTTGTCATGGCTCTGTGTCAATGTCTGTGGAGTAAAAGCAAAATACATTATTACGAGAGTATAAATCCAGAAAGAAAATTTCAGAACTTTCCCCATTTTACTCCTGCATAAGTTTTTTTAATTCTTCATCTTTTATCTGAGACACATCAAATCTTTCTGTTTTTAGTCGGTTGGAAAGAATTATATATTTTATATTCTCTTTGGCTTTCTCCAGATTATCATTTATTACAACATAATTATACTCTTTCCATGCAGGTATTTCTTTTTTTGCAGTTTTTAGTCTTTTTTCAATTTCTTCTTCGCTATCTCCCCTTTCCTTCATTCTTCTTACAAGTTCATCAAAGGAAGGTGGAAGTATAAAAATGGTAACTACGTCCTTTTTATTTGAGACTATCTGTCTCATCCCCTGAACATCAATTACCAATAACAAATCAAACCCTTTCTGTAATTCCTCTTCCACTTCTTTTTTTGGGGTTCCATAATAGTTGCCATGAACTACAGCATACTCAAGGAAAGCATTCTCTTTTATTCTTCTTTCAAATTCTTCTTTTGAAAGAAAATAATAATCAACTCCGTTCTTCTCGCCAGGACGTGGTTTTCTGGTTGTGCAGGTTATAACTCTCTTGAGATTTGGAATTTCTTTTATGAGAAGATTAGCAAGGGTAGTTTTGCCCCCTCCGGCCGGAGAGGACAGTATAAACAGTTCCCCTTTTTTCATTATCTACCAATACCCTGTATTAGCATGTCACTTAAAAGCGTTGATAACCCCCAGAAAACTGTTGGATATATACCAAGTATAAGGATAAATGTTGCCATAAATGCCAACGTAAACATCTCACCTAATGAGAAATTAAATCGTGCTTTTGATTGTGGCTCATGCATATACATATAAATGACAACTCTAAGATAGTATCCAGCAGATACAATACTCATTACAACTAACACAACTGCCAGCCACCATATATCTGAACTGATAAGAGCAAGGAACACACCTAATTTTCCGAAAAATCCAACTGTTGGAGGAATTCCCAGCATTGAGAACATAAAAATCAGCATAAATAGTGCCATCATAGGACTTCTTCTGGCAAGGCCTCTAAAATCATCTATACTGTTAGTCCATCCGTATTGTCTCTCCATTGCTGATAAGAATATAAATCCTCCAAGTCCCATAAAGATATAAACCAGAGAGTAGAAGATTAAAGCAGTAAATGCCATATTTGTTGGGGCAGCAAGTGCAGCCAATATATAACCTGCATGGGCAACAGAAGAATAAGCAAGCATTCTTTTTACATTATCCTGTCTGAGAGCAACAAAGTTACCAAAAATCATAGAAGCTGCCGCAAGCAATGCCCATCCCACTGTCCACGCATCTGAAGCAAATGGGAATGCCTGAACCATAACCCTAAGGATAACAGCAAAAGTTGCTATTTTAGCTGCAACACCCATAAATGCAGTTATTGGGGTAGGTGCTCCCTGATAAGCATCAGGTGTCCAGAAATGGAATGGAACTGTTGATGCTTTTAATCCTAAACCGATAAGTATCAAAGCAATTCCTGCCAGAGCAGCAACATCAAGATTATTTGATGTTATAGTGTTAGCAATCTCAGCAAAATCAAAGCTTCCAGTTCTACCATAAACAACAGCAATACCATAACTGATTATGGCTGTTCCAGCTCCTCCCATTATAAGATATTTGAAAGCACCTTCTTTTGAAAGATAATCTCTTTTAAACATGCCTGCCAGTATATATATAGTTATAGATGCCAGCTCAAGACCTACATACATGGTTATCAGGTTATTAGCAGAAACCATTATCATCATTCCAAGGAGGGCAAATAAAATCAGGTAGTAATACTCTCCATAATATGTCCTTTTATCCTCCAGATAAGGCCTAAGAACAATTACCACAAAAAATGTTATCAATATAAGGAAAAATTTAAATGTAAGAGAAAATGAATCCACAATATAAAGACCATAAAAAGTAATATCTCCCTGCTCCATGTTTAGAGAAGGAATGGCTGCCAGAACCAAACCCAAACCAGTTACAAGAGATATAACAAATCTTGCTTTTGTGAATAATTCAATTGCAAAAACTATAAGTGCTGTAATTAGAATAATTATTTCAGGTATCAGTACACTAAAATTTGGAACTCCTAAACCTGCCACTATATCGTGTAATACCGACATCCCTTAGCCTCCTATAAACTTAGAAAGAATAGCTTTAGAAGTTGTTTCTATTAATCTTATCCACCATGTTGGATATATACCAATCACAAACATCATTATCACAAGTGGTAAGAAAGAAAGCAATTCCGCTGTATTCATATCTCTGAGTTTTTCCCATTTTTCTATTTTCTTTTCAGATAGTAAACTTTCTTTAAACATAGACTTATGATACAGGTATAGAGTATATCCAGCACCTACTATAAGACTGACACCTGCAAGAACTGCTGTAAGTACACTAACTTTAAATGTTCCAAGAAGAGCTAAAAATTCTCCAACAAATCCAGATAAACCTGGTAAACCTGCAGATGCCATGGCAGAAATCATAAACAATGTTGCAAACACAGGCATAAATCTGGCAAGACCTCCAAGGTCTTTCAATTCATAAGAATGAACCCTTTCATATATGAAACCTGCAGCAAGGAATAACGCTGCTGAAGTAAATCCGTGGGAAATCATTGTAATAATAGCACCATTCATACCTTCTATATTGAGAGCAAATGTTCCAATTGTTACAAATCCCATGTGAGAAACAGAAGAGTAAGCAATAATCCTTTTGATATGTGTCTGGGATAAAGCCATAGCTGCTGTATAAATGATAGCTATCACCCCAAGGGCAAACATTGCCGGAACGAAATATTTTGATGCCTCAGGGAACCACGGGAGAGAAAATCTAACAAAACCATAAGTTCCCATTTTAAGCAGAACTGCTGCAAGTATCACTGAACCTGCAGTTGGAGCCTGAACGTGAGCTGCAGGCAACCATGTATGGAATGGCCACATAGGAACTTTAATTGCAAAACCAAGTGCAAGGAGTAAGAAGAAAATCACTTCAAGCTTGAACGGTAAACCGAGATTTACAAGGTCAAAATAGCTTGTAGAAAGTATTCCTTTTTCTATGTATTGATAGATATATAATCCAACAACACCTATCAGAAGGAAAAGAGAACCAAAGAATGTATAAATAAAGAACTTGGTTGCAGCATAAATTCTTTCAGCATATCCCCAGATACCTATAATAAGGAACATTGGTATGAGCATTGCTTCCCAGAATATATAGAACCATACCATAT
>JALWLQ010000020.1 GCA_027084095.1 Persephonella sp. | reverse complement strand
CCTGTTCCTCTATTTTTTTAAGATTTACAGGAATGGCAAGCTGAGGCTGTTTTGCTTTAAGTTCCTTAACTACTTCAGCCAACTCTTTGATAAAAATATTTATTAAAGTATCTGTAATTTCCTTTGCTACAACATATACTTCTTCAGGAGACAGGGAAAATTTTTCTTCCATAATGCTCTGGATATAATTGTGATAATCTATTAAAACCCTATTGATTTTTTCTGAAAAAACTTGCTGATTGGCCAGTTTCTCAACACAGTGTCCTTTTGTTTTTTCTCCTGTTATTTCCTTAAGCAGATGGCAGGCTATCTCTTCAAGCTCGTTATAACCAGAAATTAAATAGTATTGAATTCTATCTGGATACATAGGAGTAGATACAAAGGTATCTTTGCCAACTTTTAAAATTTTATTAGCTTTTTTCATAAATAAAATTAGTTTACTAACTTTCTGGTTAAGCAGCTGTATATCAAGCATTATTCTTCCTCAGATAGTTCAAGTTCCAGTTCTTTTTTAATAGAGTTAATTGCAAATATATGTCTTTCAATACTGGTTCTAAGTGTTATTAGAAAGTCTTCAAAAGACTTTATAAGTTTTGTTTCCCTCTGGAAAATGACAACAAGCATATTATCTATTTTTATTGAGCTTTTAACCATTTTTTCCTGAAGAAGCACAACAATCTTGTTTATACTTTTTTCCATATCCTCTTCTATATTTTCTTTTATCTGCTCAATAAACTTTTTCATATGATGTTTATTTAGATAAGCTGCATCTATAAAAGCATACACGCCAATACTAAATCCAAGGAGAACAATAAAAATCTTTACGATTTCAGGAAAAGGTAAAAACATACCTGCAATAAAAAGGACAAGACCGACCACCATCAAGATAATAAATCTTTTACTTTCCATATTGGCAAGAATAATATCAATTCTACTTATATCCTGCTGAGCTTCTGCAAAGTGTTTCTTTATATCTGGAGCAGTGTAGTAAATTGAGTATTTATCTATTTTTGTTTCTTCCATAGTTTTTTTTATTTCAGATAAAATTTTCTCCCTGACTGCTCTGCTTTTTATTACACCGGAAAGATAATTCTCTATTTCTTTAAGATAATCTTTTTTATAGTTTTCAAATATTTCTCTTAATTTTTCCATTGCATCGCTGTGTAGATAGACATTCACTTCCCTTTCAAAAGATTTAACAAAAGTAATAATTTCATCGTAAGAGTTATATCTGTAAATATATTTTAATTTTTCTTTAAATTTATCAAGGTCTGGTTTGATTTCTTTTTGTATTACCGAGGAATATTTTTTGTCCAGATTATTTCTTACTTTTACAATAAACTGTTCTATTGACAATCCTTCAAGACTACCGGTAAGTCTATGTATGGTTTCATTAATCTTATTTATTGTTTCATGAAGAGCTTTTTCCAAATCTTTTATTACAGTCTCTATGTTTTTTACTTCCTGTTTAAGTATCTCATCTGTTTCACCGGAAATAGGCTTCTCCAATAAATTTATTTCTTCTGTTATTAGTTTGTTAAGTCTCTGATACTCTGTATTTCTGAAAAAGTTTGCGAATTCAATACTCTCTGGGAGTTCATTATGGATAAAAATATTTTTAGTGTATCTATTTAAGTCTTCCTTTATGCTGTTAAGCTGGTTTATTAACTGTCTTTTTATTTTATATATCCTGCTTAGTTTCAGTTTCAGTTCTGCCTGGGATGCCATATTTATTCCTTTTTGGTTTTTTTGCAAATAATCATAAAAATTCCTAAAAAATTTCCTATTTATCTATATTAACAGCTGGCACAAATTTTGCAATATAAAATTCAGTAAGAATTTGTTAAAGGAGTTAAAAATGCAGTGCATACAGCAAAGAACAATAAAAGATGAAGTTGTTATAAAAGGAATAGGTCTTCACTCTGGTGAGCCTGTTACTCTTAGATTAATACCTGCAGAAAGCTATGAAGGAATAAAATTTATAAAAAATGGTGTTTATATTCCTGCTCATGTGGAAAATGCTTCAGGTTTTGATTTTTCTACAACACTGGAAAAGGATGGTCAAATCGTAAGAACTGTTGAACATCTTATGGCAGCCCTTTATTTTACAGGTATAGATAATATCTACATTGAGATACAGGGTGAAGAAATTCCAATTTTAGATGGTAGTGCAATTGAGTTTATAAAACATATAAAATCTGCAGGTATAAAAATTCTTCCTGAAGAAAAACTTTTTGCAGTTTTGAAAAAGGAAGTTGTTGTTAAGGATGGGGATAAATTTATAAAAGGAACTCCTTCTGATGAGTTTTCTGCCACCTATCATGCCCAGTATAACAACAGCATAATTGGAAATAAAAAATATACCTTCTCACCATCAAAAGAACTTTACGAAAATGTGGCAATGGCAAGAACTTACTGCTTCCTTGAAGAAGTGGAAATGCTTCAAAAAATGGGATTGGCAAAAGGTGGTTCCCTTGAAAATGCTGTTGTTTTTGATAAGGATGATGTTTTAAATCCTGAAGGCCTCAGATTTGAAGATGAGCCTGTAAAACATAAAGTTTTAGACCTGATTGGAGACCTTTATCTTCTTGGTTTTCCACTGATTGCAGATGTTTACTCATTTAAAGGTGGACACAGACTTAATGCCCAGTTTGTTAGAAAACTGATTGATGAAGATGCTTTTGATAGGAAATATTTCTCTGAACTGGAAGGAAACAGACTTAAAAGAGCTGTTGCTTAATATTTTTGATTAGCTCTTCCATGGTAAATTTTGAAGGGATTATATCAGGTGTAATCCCTTCCTTTTCCAGAGCTTTTTGAGTTGTTGTCCCGATTACAGCTATTTTTGTGTTCCTTAGCAATGATTTATCAATGATTTTTATAAAATTTTTGAATGTGGAAGGACTTGTGAAGACTACCAGATTTATTTTTCCACTACTTAGCAAATTTTTAACCTCTTTCAGATTTTCAGGAATATTTTCCACTGTTTTATAAACTGGAACTGGGAAGATATCTGTTTTATCTTGCATAAGCTCAAATAGTGTATTTACCCCTTCAACAGGTCGGATAACTGCAATTTTTTTGTTTTTCAAGTCTGGTATCTTAGATAAAAGTTGATACACTCCTTCAGCAGAATATATTTCAGGGATAAGGGGCTCCAGTCCTTTTTTCTCAAGGAGTTTTGCAGTTTTTTCCCCTGTGGCTATTATTGTTTTGTCAGATAGTTTTTCTGGAGATAATTCTTCAAACAAAAATTTAACTGCGTTCTGGCTTGAAAATATAATAATATCTGCCTGTAAAACAGCCTTTTCATCAAAATCCACTTTCTCAAATCTAATTGTAGGAAATATAACAGGTTCAAATCCTTCCTTTTCAAGAAGTTTTGCTGTTTTTTCTGCCTGTGATTTTTCCCGTGTAATTAAAACTCTCATCACATACCTGCTGGTAAGAAAAATACAAAATCATCCTCCCTGAGTTCAAAATCGTCGGGAGGATTTACAATATTTTCCTTACCTCTTTCTATGGCTATAGGTAAATAATTATACTCTCTTGCAAATTTTAGGAGGTCTCCAAATGTTTCAAATTTGCCTACTTCCTTCAGTTGAACCTTTTTTATTCCCCTTTCTTTATCAACAAGGGTTTTCATAAGTTCTGTTGCTCCCGGGTTCAGAATACTTGAGAACATTATTTTTCCTATTATCTTTCCATGAACAATAGTTTCTTTAATCTGTATTCTTTTTTCAAATATGTCTGCATCCTCATCAAGAAGAACTTCAACATATATATTTGCATTTGGGTTAAGGTTCTTTACCAGCATTGCTGCAAGGGCTGTTCGTGCATCTATATTTCTTTCTGATAACCCTTCTTCCCTTTCTGCCACTATAACCACATGCTCGGCTTTTTCTATACCAACTTCAAGCAGATTTGTATCGTATATAAAATCTCCCCTTTTGTAAAAGATATCACGGGGCAGTTCAACCCCAAACTCCTTTTTAGGAATATTGGTTACTATAACTACAGGTTTTTCTTTATCAATTCTCATGGATATTATTTGCTCTATTATTTCTTCTGCTGTCTCATTCCAGCCACATATAACTATATGTTTCTCCAAATTATTCATTTTTAGCTCTCCTTCTTTTAGTATAAGTAATCTGTTTACCAGTGCAGCAGATAAAGCACCTGTCAAGGTGGCCACTATGATTAATCCACCACCTATCATTATGGATGCAAGAGTTCTACCTGCAGGTGTTATCGGATGAATATCTCCATATCCAACTGTAGAGATTGTAACAATCCCCCAGTAAAATGCATGCCACATTGTGCTGAACATTTCTGTATTTCCGTAATGATACTCAACTATATAAACAAGCATAGAAAATGTGGTGACCCAGAGAATAAGAAGCATAAAAATCATTCCAAAGAGATAACTTTCTTCTTTAAGTGCTTCAAATATACTTCTTAATGCAGAGCCATATCTGATAATTTTCAGTAATCTAAGAATTCTCAGAATTCTAAAAGCCCTTAATGGTCTAATTACCGGAAGGATTGCCAGCAAGTCTATAATGGCATAGGGGGTTTTCATCCACTGCCATTTTGGTCTAAAAGCCTCTTTTAGTCCACATAAAACTCTGTTTAGTCTTCCTCTACATTCTGGATTTGTATATCCTGCTTTAAAATCATCTGTAAAGTCAGATATAACCCACCATCTAAGAAGATATTCAACAACAAAAAACCACAGGACTATCTCTTCATAATCATTAAGGAATTCATTCAGGTCTGGAGGAATTTTTACTTCTAAATTCAGCAGCTCAATTATAACCCCAATAGTTGAGGTAATAATCAAAAAGAGGGCGAATATATTGTAAAGCTGATTATATGCACTGTTTTCGTTCTCTAAGATATTGTAAAGCCAGTTTTTTAATGCTCTTTTTCTTCCTTTAAGGAATATATTTTTCTTTCTTCTTTTAAGGGCTATATCCAATTTAAGACCTGTACCTGCTTAATATTTTCTTTATTTAACAAAACCATCAGTAACCTGTCAATTCCAAGTGATGCTCCGCTACACTCTGGCATTTTTTCGGCAGTTTTTATAAAAGCTGTATCTATTTTGTGGTTTTTTGCTTCTTTTTTTAATCTTTCTCCAAGCTCTACGGGGTCTGTAAGTTCATAATATCCATTTACAAGCTCAAGTCCACCAATATAAGCCTCAAATCTTTTGCCCTTTCCGTTTATTATTTTTGCTAAAGCTGAAAATTCAGGAGGATAGTCATATATAAAAGTTGGTTTTTCTTTCCCCAGATGCGGTTCAACATAAAAGGAATATACTAAAAAGAAATTTGTTTCATAATCTTCTTCCTTTAGATTGCCATGTGTTATAGGAGAACTTTTTAAAAATTGATACAGTTTTTCTTTCTGGTCAGGATATATACCGGTATATTTATAAAAGGCCTCATCAACGGTTATTTTTTCCCAGTTTTCCAAATTGTATTTTTTCCCTTTGTATTCAATTTGATAGCTGTTATAAAGGGTTTTTGATGTTTCCATAAAAATCCTTTTAGTATCTTCCATAAGCATATCAAGGTCATAACCTACCCTATACCATTCAAGCATTAAAAATTCTATTGTGTGTTTAAAAGAGCCTTCATAATTCCTGAAAACATGGGTTATCTGGTGTATATCTTTTTTGTAGGTTGCAAGAATTTTTTTCATATTGTATTCAGGGGAGGTATGAAGATAAGCTGTTATTCGCTTTCCTTCTGAGTTTTCTACTTTTAGCTCAACAGGATATATATGTGGGTCAAGGTTGGGATAAATATTTAAAACAGGTGTTTCAACTTCTGTTGAACCTGTTTTTGCAAAATAATCCCTTATAGCTTTGATAACGGCTGCCCTGCTTTTTATTAAATTAATCAAGCAAAGCCTCGTCTATAATTTTTTTCTTTTTCTTCTTCTTTTTCTTCTTAGGTATTATGAGATTAGCAAGCTGTGGTGCATACTGGGCAAACAGAATTCCTACAAATGCCATTATGAAAACATAAATACCTATAAAAGGTATCATAACCGTTGGTGAGAATTTAGACATAACCACAGAGAATTCACCACGGTTGATTATAGAAAATCCTGTTTCCAGAGCCTTTCTTTTTGAAAGTCCATAGATTAGACCACCTAAAAATCCAGTAAGGAATTTTCCTATTATGGAAATTATTATCAGAATTATTAGAGCGATTATCATTTTTTGAGAGAAACTACCGCTAAACTGGATACCTGCACCAAACAGGAAGAAGAATATAGCAACAGCTAAATCCCTTATTGAGTACATAACCTTTTCTATTTCATGGGACTTTCCACTTTCAGAAACTATCATTCCCATCAGAAATGCCCCAAGAGCTTCAGAAAGCCCTAAAAACTGGGTAAATCCTGCAAAGAAAATCAGTCCTCCAAGGGAAAACAGGGTAAAGATATCTTCATTTACAAATTTGTCTATAAACTGGGCAATTTTGTCTTTAAAGAAATAGGCAACTGCAATGGAAATTCCAAAAACAGCAGCGATTTTAACAAATATAAGTCCAAGTGATACCACCGAAAAATCACTTCCAGAGGACATTGCAGCAATAACAGCAAGAAGAACCGGAGCAACAATGTCTTCAAAAACCATCAAGCCCAGAATAAGCTCTGTTTCGGGGTTTGCTATCCTGTGGTTATCAACTATAATTTTTGTTGTTATTGCAGAGGAAGAAGCATAAGCTACTCCACCTGTTAAAATTGCTGTAAACAGGTCAAATCCCAGAAATAACATAAGTCCAAATACAATAAAGAAATTAAAGAATAAATCCAGTAATCCTACTGACCAAATTCTTTTGGCTGTGGATATGGCTCTATCTATATTGAATTCCAGACCAAGATAGAAGAATAATAGAACAATACCTATTTCACTGAATATCTCTATAGCATGTTCTGCATGGATAAATCTGCCTAAAATAATACCTGCCAGTATATAGAATAGAACCGGTGGAAATTTTGTAAATTTTCCTAAAACTCCAGCAATGAATAACGCTAAATTTAAAAAGCCAAACAGCATTAAAAAAGGAAGTTCCCCGTTATGCATTTATCTGGAACTCCCTCATAAAATTCTCCACCTGTTCTCTGGTTCCCACAACAACAATCGTATCTCCAGCTGAGATAACTTCTTCCGGTCGTGGATTTACAATAGTTTCATCTTTTTTAATTATAGCTATAACAGTCACACCAGCTTTTCTTCTTATGTCTGCTTCCTTTATACTTTTGCCTGCAAGAGGAGAGTTAGGAGGAACTTTAACCCATTCTATAGCCAGATTTTCAATAAGAACCTCTTTTTCTCTTTCCTGTTCTGGACGGTAGTAGGCACCCATCAATATGGAACCAAGCTGATTTGCTTCATCCTCATTCAGAACAACATCACAGGAAGGTTCATCAAAATCATCAGGCTCAAAAACAAAAATTTCCCTTTTTCCTGTTATGTGCATTATAACAGTGAGCTTATCCCCTGCCTGTGTAATCAAAGAAAATTTTTTACCAATTCCTGGTAAATCACTCTCTTTAAAGTCCATCTTCCTCACCCCTGAAAATATTTTCAAGAATAAAATATGCAGCAGTTTCCTTGTCTAAAGGTGGTATTTCTTTTATAAAGCCATTTTTGTAAATTATCAAGCCCTGGTGTGTGTCTTTACTAAATACATCCAGCTTATTTGCAATTATCACATCTAAATTCTTCCT
>JALWLQ010000019.1 GCA_027084095.1 Persephonella sp. | reverse complement strand
CCACACTGGTTGTTTGAAAGAAAAGGAGACAACCTTTATGTAAAGGTTAATATAAATGTTGCCGAAGCAATTACAGGAACAGAACTTGAAATACCAACAATAGACGGTAAAACAGAAAAAATAAAAATACCTGAAGGAACACAAAGCGGACAGCAGATAAGAATTCATGGAAAGGGTATGCCACGCCTGAAATCATCAGGATACGGGGATTTGGTAGTTGTTGTTAATGTGATTATCCCGTCTAAAAAAGAGCTTTCCAGAAAAGCCAGAAAACTTGTTGAGGATTTAGCAAAAGAATTACCAAAACCTTCAACAAGATTTGAAAAACCATAATAGAGGGGTGGTAAGCCATGAAAAAAAGCAAAAAAAGCAAAAAAGAACCTTTATATATGATAGGTGCAGTTTCAAGGATGTTTAACATCCATCCACAAACACTTAGACTGTATGAAAGGGAAGGTCTTTTGACACCTTCCAGAACAGAAGGTAAGACCAGATTATATTCACAGGAAGATATTGAGAAACTTGAGTTTATCCTGTTTTTAACCAGAGAACTGGGAGTTAACCTTGCAGGTGTTGATGCAATTCTGAGAATGAGAGAACAGATGATGCAGATGCAAAAGCAGATAGAATACCTGCTTGAGTTTATCCATGAAGAGATAAAAAGAAGATATGCAGAAAGCTCGGAAGAGCAGCAAAATGCCCTTATGAGAATACCTAAAGTAGAGATAACCAGAATTGACGATTATATTTATAATAGATACAGAAAAGAAGAGGAAGAGGAGTAAATTTTGGAAGAAGGTCTTCGGAAAGAGGTAGAAAATAATTTTAAAGAGATTTTTAGCTACATAAAAACCATTCTTGATGAAGAGCTTTCCGCTCTTCCTGTTGAAAAAATAGAGGAAGGGGCAAAAATAGTTGTTGAGCAGGAAGATTTATATGAAGACTGGATAGACAAGATAGAAAATGCCCCCCTTCCTGAAATAGAAAAAATAGAAGAAATTCCCCATAATGATGGTATTCATCTAAAAATTATTTATTCCCTTACCGTTGATGAAGCAAAGCAGATTAGAAAAATAAAAATCAAAAGCAACGGCAAAGTGGAAATCTCAAACTACATAAAAACCTATAGACAGATAAACGGCAAGGAAGTAAAAATAAAAATAGAGTATGATACATACGGAAATTTAATATTTACAATAGAGAGCTAAAAATGAAAAAACTGATTTACTCCCTGCCAGCTCCTTTATTTGAAATATTTGCTGTTGAGCTAAATGGATATGGAATAGAAATCCTTAATAGAGATGAGAGGGAAGTAATTTTTGCCCTTTATGCACAGGAAGAAGAACTGGAAGGATTAAAAAATGCAGTTCAGGAAATATTTGAGGATTTAGGCAGTGGAACTTTGATACTGGAAGAGGATATTCCTGAGGAAAACTGGGAAGAAAAATGGAAAGAAAATTTTAAGCCTATTGAAATTCCACCATTTGTTATTATTCCTGAGTGGGAAATATACACAGGTTCTTTAATACCCATAAAACTCAAAATAGGAATGGCTTTTGGAACTGGTCTGCATCCTACAACTCAAATAATGCTCAGGCTTATTCCTGAATTTGTAAAAAAAGGAGATACAGTTCTTGATATAGGCACAGGTAGCGGAATTCTGGCCATAGCAGCAGCAAAATCAGGGGCGAAGGTAGTTGCTATTGATATACAGGATGAAGCAGTAAGGGAATGTAAAGATAATGCATGGGAAAATGAAGTTCAGGTAGAATGTAAGAAAGCCTCAGCCGATGAAATAAAAGGCAAATACGACATAGTCCTTGCAAATCTCCAGATAGATATCTTCCGAAAATATTTTGACCATATATCAAAACTATTTAATAAATATTTACTTATATCTGGCATTTATAAGGAAAAAGAAAAACAGGAATTACTTGAAATGGCCGAAAAGAATAATCTGAAGAAAATAAAAGAAATAACCCAGAGCGAACAAGGAAGAGTAGGAGATTTATGGTATGGATTTGTCTTTGAAAATAAATAAATACATAGACCATTCAAATCTAAAACCCTATGCAACATACTCAGATATAGAAAAACTCTGTCAGGAAGCAATAGAACACCAGTTTTACGCTGTTTGCGTAAATCCATTTTATATAAAATTTGCCCAAAAACTCCTGCAAGGAACAGATATAAAAGTCTGCGGGGTTATAGGATTTCCCCTTGGTGCAAATCAACCTAAAACCAAGCTTGTTGAAGCCTCAACGGCAATATCCGATGGTGCAGAGGAAATTGATATTGTGTGGAATATAGGAGCTTTTAAGTCAGGGGATTACTCTTTTGTGGAAAGTGAGCTGAAAACCATCATCTCATATACACAGGGGGTAGTCCATAAAGTAATAGTAGAAACAGCCTATCTAACACAAGAAGAAAAGAAAAAAGCACTGGAAATTGTTATAAACAGTGGAGCAGAATTTATTAAAACCTCAACAGGTTTCGCACCTGAAGGAGCCAGATTAGAAGATATAAAAATGTGGAAGAAATTATCACAGGGGAGAATAAAAATCAAAGCTGCAGGCGGTATAAGGGACTACAAAACAGCTGTCGAAATGATTAAAGCAGGAGCAGATAGAATAGGAACAAGTCATGGAGTAGAAATTATAAAGGGGCAGCACTGATGTATACACCTGAAAAGGAAAAAGAACTTATACAAAAAACAAAAGAGCTTTTAAAAATATCCATCAATGATATAAAAGATATTGAAGAAGCAAAAAAAATTGCTGAAGAGCTCAGGGAAGTTATCAGATACCATGACTGGCGATACTATGTCCTTGCCAATCCCGTAATATCTGACTATGAATATGACAAATTATTTCATCTACTTAAAGATATTGAAAAAAAATATCCAGAGCTTATAACCCCCAACTCTCCAACCCAGAGGGTAGCCTCAGGACTTACAAAAGAATTCCCCGAAGTTAAACATTTAGCACCAATGCTATCCCTTGATAACTCCTATAATGAAGATGACCTTAGGGATTTTGACAGACGGGTTCGTGAAATCACAGGACTTGAAGTTATTGAATACTCTGTTGAGCCAAAATTTGACGGCGCAGGGATAGCACTGGTTTATGAAAATAATATTTTTGTCCGAGGGGCAACAAGGGGAGATGGAATAGTAGGTGAGGATATAACCCCAAATCTGAAAACAATAAAAACCATTCCCCTTTCTGCAGATTTTGAAAAGTATGGCATACACAAGGTAGAAATTAGAGGAGAAGTTCTAATAAGAAAAGATTTATTCAAAAAAATAAATCAGGAAAGACTGGAAGAAGGTTTACCACCCTTTGCAAATCCAAGGAATGCGGCAGCAGGCTCACTAAGGCTTCAAGACCCTAAAGAAGTGGCAAAAAGAGGTCTTGAGGCCTTTGTTTATCAGATAACCTATGCAGTTGACAAAGATGGAAATAATCTACTTGGGACAAAAATAAAAAAACATAATGAAGCTATAAAAATGCTATATGAGCTGGGTTTCAAAAGCCCTTATAAAGAAATAAAGGTATGCAAAGGTATAGATGAAGTAATCCAGTATTGCGAGGAATGGCAGGAAAAACGGGATGATTACCCTTATGAAATAGATGGAATGGTGGTTAAAGTTAATGATATATCCCTTTATGACAAATTAGGAGTTACATCCCACCATCCAAGATGGGCAATAGCTTTCAAATTTAAAGCAAGACAGGCAACAACCAAAATAATAAAAGTAGTCTTTCAGGTAGGAAGAACAGGTGCAGTAACTCCAGTTGCAAAGCTTGAACCTGTTGAGATAGGTGGTGTGGTTGTTTCTTCTGTTTCGCTAATCAATGAAGATTTTATCAGGGAAAAAGATATAAGAATTGGTGATACAGTCCTTATAGAAAGAGCCGGTGATGTTATTCCTTATGTGGTCAAAGTAATAAAAGAGGCAAGAACTGGAGAGGAGAAACCTATAGTATTCCCTAAAAACTGTCCATCCTGCGGCTCTCCACTGGTAAAACCTCCAGGAGAGGCAGTCTGGAGATGTATCAACATAAATTGTCCCGCACAGGTTGTTGAAAGAATTATTTATTTCGCCTCAAAAGATGCAATGGATATT
Organism: Persephonella sp.; assembly: GCA_027084095.1. Taxonomy (GTDB): domain Bacteria; phylum Aquificota; class Aquificia; order Aquificales; family Hydrogenothermaceae; genus Persephonella_A. The sequence continues at coordinate 3,656 of JALWLQ010000019.1, read as the reverse complement.
AGAGGTCTTGGAGAGGCAATTGTTCGCAGGTTTTACAAACTGGGATTTTTAAAAAGTATTCCGGATATATACAGACTACCTTATGACAAAATAAAACAGCTTGAAGGTTTTGGAGAAAAATCTGTTGAAAATCTAAGAAAATCAATAGAAGCATCAAAACACAGACCTATCAACAGGCTTATAACAGGTCTAAGTATAAGATATGTAGGTAAAGTTACTGCCAAAACCCTTGCAGAGCATATAAAATGTGTGGAAGACCTGAAAGACTGGTCTATAGAAAAGTTAGAACAACTACCAGACATAGGCTATGTGGTTGCAAGAAGTATATATGACTTTTTCCATAATGAGCAGAATTTAAATACAATCTATGAGCTTAAAAGTCTTGGAGTTCAGACCTGTAAAGAGGAAGAAGAGAAAGTTGAGGATATATTTGATGGAAAAACATTTGTTTTCACAGGAGGGCTTCATTGTTGTTCACGGGAAGTTGCTCAGGAAATAATAGAAAGACTTGGAGGTAAGGCTACAAACTCTGTAAGCAGGAAAACCAGTTTCGTTGTTGTAGGTGAAAATCCCGGCTCAAAACTGAGAAAAGCCCAGCAACTTGGAGTTCCAACTATAGATGAACAGCAATTCCTTGAAATGATAAAAAACCACATCCCAGAGGATTTAAAAGACAAGGTTAATTTATAAAAAATATGAACTACAGTGAGGTAATTACTTATTTTCAGATTTGGGTAAATCTACTATTTGTTCTATCAAGTTTCTCCACCTATTGACTGTTTTTTCTATGGAATATTTGTTTGCCGTTTCAATTGCCCTTTGGGACAGTTCCTTATATTCTTGTGTAGAAAGGGATAAAGCCTTCCCCATCTTCCTTGCTAAACAGTTAACATCACCAACTTCACAGGAAAAACCGTTATATCCATCTACTAAGTACTCACCTATTCCTCCTGCTAATGTTGATATAACCACCTTTCCAGTTGACATTGCTTGCAAAACTGCACCTGCTATACCTTCAGAATTTGAGGTCAAAATGAAATAATCAGCACCGTTTAAAAGTTTATCAACATCATATCTAAAGCCTAAAGGAATAACTTTATTTTCCAGAGAAAACTTTTTAATTAAAGCTCTTGCTTCTTCAGAGTTTGTATTATGACCAACTAAAAGTAGCTTACACCTTTCACAATTTAGTTTAGAAAAGGCTTCTAACAGAATATCCTGCCCTTTTCTCCATGGTTGAAAGTTTGCAACATTGATAAATATTTTTTCATCTTCTCTAAAATTAAATTTTTCTCTTATTTCTTTTCTGTAGTTAAGATTAGGTTTAAATCTTGATAAGTCTATTCCACTTTCTATAACAACAATTTTTTCAGGATAAAAATTTTTTTCCTTTAACAAGTCTGCCACATCTTTGGACACAACAACTATTTTATCGGCAAATCTGTATTTAAAATGTTTAGAGAAAAAAGAAGGTAAGAAGCCTGACCTTCTCATAGCTACAAGTTTAGGTTTTCTTTTAAGAAATGGGTAAACAGCTAAAATATAGTTAAAAGCCCAGGATGAGTTGGCTACAACAACATCGTAATTTCCACTTTTTAAAATTCTATAAAGTCTTAAGTAATTTTTGATATTAAATCTTCTTTTGCTTCCGTTGTCATACTCATAAAATTTTAGATTAACTTTGTCTTTTAACTTTTCTATCATCTCATTATGATTGAAAGCCAATGCCAGCTCAACATCAAAATAGTCTGAAAGATATTTTGTTATTAAATAGGTTTGTTCTTTTGTTCCACACCAACCTAAACTATCTATAACTTCTAAAACTTTTATATTTTTTTTATCTTTCATTGTTCCAAAACAAACTGTCTCCTTAAAATTTAAATAGTCAATATAAAGTGCAAATATTGTAATCTAACTTATTATTAAAAAAAAGAAATAGTTTAGGAATTTTATTTCAACTGTTAGCTTAAAAATTCTGAGTTATTACTTTTTTACAGATAAGATAAATTCCAGACAGAATAAAAATATACATAATTAGAGGAATAAAAGCAGAGAAGATAGAAAGCAGAAATAAGCCATGCAATTCATCTGTAGCAGGTTTCAGAAAAGGTATTATATAAGTAGAACCTGCCATAGCTCCCTCATTCCAATCGGATGTATTATAAAGCAGAAAAAGATGTACTACAGTTAATACAGATATATGTATCCAGCTTCTATTTCTGCCCTTTAAAATGTAAGAGAGAGCACAGATAATAACAATGCTTAGGATAATCAAATGCATATGACCTGCTATAAGGATATAGGGTATAAAAAAAATTTCTATCATGTCTTTCTCCTTATTCTACCTCTGGAAATAATTCTTTAATTTCTCTTAAAATTTTATCCTTACTATTACCATATCGGCGGGAAAAGTGGAAAACGATTAATTTTTTGACGTCTGCTTCTTTGGCTATGTATGCTGTCTGGTCTGTTGTCAGATGATAAACTTTTTTTGCTTGCTCTTTGTCTTGTGATAGAAAAACTGCCTCACAGTATAAAATATCAGAATTCTTTACCAGTTGAACTATCTTCTCAACATTTTCCTCAGAAAAAACAACATCTGTTATGTATGAGATTTTTATTCCTTTCTGGATATAGCCGTATTCTTGCCATAGATATTCCCAGTCTAATTCTTTATCTCCAACCTTGAATTTTTTGCCTTTATTCTGAGGATTTTGCAAAAACTCTTTAAATTCTCCTATTTCTCTGCCTTTTAACGGGAGCTCATTTATTTTTTCTTTTTTTAACAAAAATCTGTCTTTGTACTCAAAGCTGTATCCCATAACAGGGATTTTATGGTCTAAAACAGCAAATCTAACACGATAATACTGATTTTCGTAAATTATATCTGTTTTTGCTTTTTCTTCATGTATAAAATCTTTTGCAAATTTCCTTTTAATATCATACTGGAATGTTTCAAAAAGTCCGTCGTTATACTGCTTCAGCCTAAAAACAAGTCTTGGTTCTGTTTCTACTAAGTTCCATGTATATCCCTGTAGTTTGCAATAAATATTATCAGCAAGGGGAGCTATTCCAAATATTTCAACCGTCTGTTCTTTTCCAATCTTATTTCTCATAAGGTTATCAAATCCAATAAAATGGTCTATATGGGTGTGGGTTATAAAAACTTTATTTATTTTTTTAATCAGATGTCTATCCAGTCTTCTGATATTTCCGACATCAAATAAGATATATTCTCCAAGGGAAACTATTTCTATTACTATTCCCGGGTCTTCATGTTTTTCATTTATTAGATAATGCTTAATTCGAGGTTTAGCCATTTTTTAGAGCATTAACTCATAAAATCTGATTTTTGTTTAATTACGGAAAAGATTTGCTGAGATATTCTTTTTATTAAATATTTAAGTTTTATTTTCTTCCTTGATTATTTCCTCAACAAATTCTGTAGGAACCTTTAATACCTTTGCTATTTGTTCAACAGGCATTTTAAGTTCAAAATACATATTTTTAGCTATTTCTTTTTTGGCTTCTTCCTTTCCTTTCTTATAGCCTAAATCATAAAAAGGGTCTTCTTTTGCCATCTCTTCTGTTATGGTTAAAGGCATTTTTCTTTCCTCCATAAGTGTCTTTAATTTCACTTTTAATTTAGGTCTATA
>JALWLQ010000018.1 GCA_027084095.1 Persephonella sp. | reverse complement strand
CTTACCTTTCCCTGATAGATAAGTGCAAAAAAGCTACTTTGATTTTTTTCAAAGATTGTATCCCCCAGAAACTCTTGTGAGGTAACATACTGAAAAGTTATAGCATTTTTATCCTTTAGACCTGCATAACTCAGTTTAAACCTGTCTGTTATATCTTTTGTGTTCATATTTTTTTTTATCAGCAGATAAAGGTAGAACTGTCCGTTTTCGTCTTTTTCAAGCTCTGATATCTCTTTTACTAAAAAATCTGATGGGCTTTCCTTTATATTCCAGTCAAAATTAATTATTTCTCCCATTTTTACCCTGATTTTGAAAAAGATTTAAAGTGTAATATAATAACACTCTGAATATTATTTGAGGAGGACTTTAATGAAAATACCAGCCAGGCTGGTAGAGAGAATTGTAAACAATATAGAAAAAGAACTAATAGAAAAACATTATATAGAAGCAGAAAATGAAGAAGAGTTCAGAAATAAATTATTTGAAATAATAAACACTGCAATTCAGGAAGAAAAAGAGATAGAAGAAGAAGCAGAAAGACTTGTAGAACAGCATATGCACCTTATAGAAGAGGAAGACATCAGGTATAGAACAGCTGTTATAAAAGTAAAAGAAAAACTGGCAGAAGAGAGAAATATACATCTTGACCCTGAAGAAAGAATGAACCAGATAGCCCATAGAATAAAGAAATATATTGAAACAGATGATAGCATAGAGATTTTCGAGCATCCTAACAAGATAAGAAGAAAAGTTTTTGAAATGCTAAAACAACTTGTAAAAGAAGAAAAAGAGATAGACAGAGAAGTAAGACAAAGAATTAAGTCTTATTCTAAAAAAATTATAGAAGGAACTCCTGAATGGAGAATACTATATAATAGAATATACGAGGACGCCCTTAAAAGAAGAGGACTTTTATAATCTCCCTCCTTACAGGAGTTTTCTATGCCAGAGCTTCGCTACAATAGACTAAACAATACGTGGACTATTATATCTAAAGAAAGAGCAAAAAGACCTCATGATTATCCAATTGGATGGAGTAAAGAAAGAGGGGATATAAACAAATGTCCTTTTGAACCAGGGAAAGAACATTTAACCCCATCTGAAGTTTATGCCATTAGAGAACCTGGAACCCCTCCAAATACACCGGGATGGAAAGTCCGTGTAATTCCAAATAAATTTCCTGCAGTAAAACCAGAAGAGGATTTTTTTCGTAACTCAGAAGATATATATGACAGAATGGGAGGATTTGGATACCACGAAGTCATTATAGACACTCCAGACCATTACAAACAACTACAGGATTTTTCTGTAGGTGAGATTTTTCTTATGCTCCTCGCTTATAGAGAAAGAATGAAACAGCTTTACAAAGATAAAAATATTTACTATGTTCAGATTTTTAAAAATCATGGAAAAGAAGCAGGGAAAAGCCTGTACCACTCTCATTCACAACTTATTGCACTACCGAGAATTCCAAAGAGAATAGATACCCAGATAAATCAAACTCGGAAATACTATATAGAAAAAGAAAGATGTTTATTATGTGATGAGATTAAATACGAAAGAAAACATGTAGAAAGAATTATTGAAGAAAATAACAGGTTTTTAATTTACGCTCCTTATGCATCTGCGTTTCCCTTTGAAATGAGAATTCTTCCTACCTTCCATTCTCATGATTTTTCCAGTGTAACAGATGAAGATTTAGAAGATTTAGCAAAAACTTTACAGCTTGCTGTAAGGAAACTTGCACAGATATTTGACAATCCACCTTTCAATCTTATTTTACACACTGCTCCACCTTTAAGGAATATCCCTGGTAAACCAGATTATTTTTACGATATAGATAAATTCTTCCACTGGTATATAGAAATTCTTCCACGGATAGCCATACATGCAGGATTTGAATTAGGAACAGAATATTTTATAAATCCTACACCTCCTGAGGAGGCCGCAAGGTACCTCAGGGAAAAAAATTAAGAGGAGGGTTAAGATGAAGAAGAAACTTTTGTCTGTCAGCATTGCTTCAGCAGTTTTTAGTTTTGCTTTTGCAGGGGGGAATGGTGATTGGAGCTACCATGGTTCTACAGGTCCCGAACATTGGGGAGACCTGAAAGAAGAGTATATTATGTGTAAAATCGGTAAGAACCAATCTCCTGTAGACATTAACAGAATTGTTGAAGCAGAACTTGAAGAAATTAAAATCAGTTACAAACCTGGAGCTTCTTCCCTGGTTAACAATGGTCATACTATTAAAGTTTCTTACGAAGGTGGAAGTTATATAGTAATTGATGGTATTAAGTTTGAACTTAAACAATTCCATTTCCATGCCCCAAGCGAGCACAAAATTAAAGGAAAACTTTACCCGTTTGAAGCTCATTTTGTACATGCTGATAAAGATGGTAATCTGGCTGTAATAGGAGTTGTTTTTAAGGAAGGGAAGAAAAATCCAGTTATTGAAAAACTATGGAAAAATCTTCCTTCAAAAGTAGGTGAAGAAGTTAAACTCTCCGAAAAAATAAATGCATATGACCTTCTCCCAAAAAAGAAAAAATACTTTAGATACTCTGGTTCTCTTACAACTCCACCATGCTCGGAAGGAGTAAGATGGATAGTTATGACCAAAGAGATGGAACTCTCTAAAGAGCAGATAGAAAAATTTAGAAAGCTTATGGGTGGAGATACCAATAGACCTGTTCAACCTCTAAATGCAAGGATGATAATGATAGAAGACTAATAAACTAAAGCCCCCCTGTGGGGCTTTTATAATATCTGGTTTAATTACTATAAGGGCAGGTAATATAATGAAAGAAAATCTTATAGAAATGTTCCAACTTCAAGAAGAACTTAATAGAAAAATAAGCAATGATTGGCGAAAAATAAGGTCTAAGGAAGATTTTGCCCGTGCCACATGGATAGAATGTGCAGAGCTTGTAGATAGTCTGCCGTGGAAATGGTGGAAAAAACAAACACCTGATATGGATAATGTCCAGATAGAAGTCGTAGATATCTGGCATTTTATAATGTCTTATATCCTTATAGATTATGAAAAACCTGAAGAAGCTATTGAAAGTAATGCTGTCCAGACATTTTTAAAGGGACTTAGCGAGGATTTTACCAACATTAATATTGATGGAAGTTTAATCAATCATTACCTTGGGGAAACAGATAGATACAAAAAAATTATATTTCTTGCAGAAAGAGTTGCCGAAGGATTTTTAAGACAGGACTTAAATTTTGGTATATTCTTTTTTGGAGTTTTAGTAAGGAATACCATATCTTTTGAAAAGCTATATCTTTTATATATAGGAAAAAATATACTTAATCATATTAGACAGGAAAAAGGCTACAATACAGGAGAATACAAAAAGACAATCAATGGAATGGAAGATAATCAGTATTTATTTGAGATTATAAAATCCATTAAAACAAAAGATGAACTGGAGCAAAGAATAAGAGAAGCTTTTGAAAAAATTCATAGTTAGGAGGAAATAATGGACCCCACAGGAGCTGTATGGATAAACCAGCTGTTCTGGTTAATTTTTATTTTTCTTCTGATATTCCCTATGTTAAAAGCTCAGACTTTAGAGTGGAGTAGAGAAAGACTTATCAGAGCGATAGAAGAAAAAAGAAAATCCCGTGTGATTACTATGATACACAGACAAGAAACCCGTTCATTTTTAGGGTTCTTTATGATGAGATTTATTACCATTGAGGATTCGGAGCAGGTTTTGAGAGCTATCAGAATGACCCCAAAGGATTTACCTATTGATTTTATTATTCATACTCCAGGTGGTCTTGCTCTTGCTGCAACACAGATTGCACAGGCACTTGCAGACCATGAGGCACCTGTTAGGGTTATAGTTCCTCATTATGCTATGTCAGGAGGGACGCTTATAGCACTTGCGGCAGATGAAATTATTATGGATAAACATGCTGTTTTAGGTCCTGTAGACCCACAGCTTGGTCAGGAACCAGCAGCATCTATTGTGAAAATTAAAGAATTAAAAAAACCTGATGAGATTGATGATGCCACATGGATAAAAATAGATGTAAGTGAGAAAGCCCTTAAACAGATGTTTGAAAATGTAAAAAGTTTATTGCTTAAAAAGGGCTATAGCGAAGAAGTAGCCGAAAAAGTGGCAGAAGAGTTATCAACAGGAAAATACACCCATGACTATCCTCTGACTGTAGAGCATATCCAGGCTTTAGGCCTCCGAGTTTCCACCGATGTTCCAGAAGAGGTTTATGCATTAATGGATTTATATCCACAGCCTGCAGGAACTCCATCAGTTCAATACATACCGGTTCCTTATCAAAGACCAGGTAATAACGGAGCCCCAACAGGAAACAAAAGTGAGTGATTACAGAAAAAAGGTTTTAATTGTCAGGCTAAGGGATATATTTTTAACCGGTTTATTTGTTTTTATTCCTATTGCCATAACAGTATGGATTGTTGTCTGGCTACTTGCTTTTGTAAATAATCTGGTTTTACCTATTCTTAGATATATAATGCCAATACCTAATATTCCAGGTATTGGTCTCCTTATTACACTTATTCTTATTTTCATTATTGGTTTGATTGCTCAAAATTATTTTGGTAAGAAAGTAATATCTCTCTGGGATAGTATCATAAACCGAATTCCGATAGTCCGCTCAATTTATCTGGCTGTAAAACAACTAATGGAAAATCTTTTTAACCAGAAGGGTAAAGGGAAGTTTAAAGAAACTGTGCTGGTGGAATTTCCCAGAAAAGGAATGTATTCAATAGGCTTTATAGCAAACAAAACAGAAGTTGATGGGGAAATTTATTATCTGGTTTATGTGCCTACAGCCCCAAATCCAACTTCAGGATATACAGTTTTTGTAAAAGAGAATGATGTAATCCATACAGATATGTCTGTTGAAGACGCTACCAAAATAATACTCTCTGGTGGCATAGTTTCCCGAGATAGCATCAAATCTGAGTAAGCGGGTGAGGGGCAAAACCAAGTTTTTTCCTGTAAATATTAACCGTATTTAGCAGCAGGGAAGCCACTGTCATTGGTCCAACACCACCAGGAACTGGTGTAATAGCATATACTTTATCTTTTAAGGCCTCAAAATCTGTATCTCCCACCAGAGAGCCATCTTCCAGTCTATTTATACCAACATCTATCACAACAGCATCTTCTTTAACCATATCTGCAGTAATTAGTCCAGGTTTTCCAACGGCAACAATAAGTATCTCTGCCCTTCTTGTATAGGATTTTAAATCTCTTGTGTTTATATGGCAGATGGAAACAGGAGCTTCTTCATTTTTCAGGAACAAAAGTCCCATTGGTTTTCCTACTATATTACTTGCTCCTACTATTACCACATCTTTTTTAAAAGTAGGAATTTTATAATGCTTCAGCATTATCCAGATACCAAGAGGTGTGCAGGGAATTACTCCATCATCTTTACCGGTAGCTAACTTACCCATATTTTCCGGGTGAAATCCGTCTACATCTTTATGGGGATTAATTGCCTCAATTATCTCCTGGGTGTTAATATGTGATGGAAGAGGAAGTTGAACCAGAATTCCGTCTATATCCTCATCTCCGTTGAATTTTCCTATCAGCTCAAGGAGTTCTGTCTGGGTAGTATTTTCAGGAAGTTTAAAAACCATTGAGTTTATACCAACTTCCTTGCAGGCTTTTCTTTTGTTTTCTACATATACCTGGCTTGCAGGGTCTTCTCCAACAAGTATTACAACCAGATTTGGATTTCTTAGACCTTTTTGAATATAACCATCTATCTCTTTTTTGAGCTCCTCTCTTATTTGCTTCGCAAGAGATTTTCCATCTAAAATAACAGCTGCCATTTTCTCTCCTATATCATATATTTTTCTTTATATTTTAAAGCATCTGAAGGTTCTAATATTTTTAATATTTTGCCTATAATGAGGCCGTTATCTTCTTTTATTTTTGGTACATAGAAAGGAAGTTTATTAATTGCTACGATATATTGTGGGTTTGTTATTTCTATCTCTTCTTTTTCTTTCAGATTTTTTAAAATATCCAGATTTAAATTTTCAGATATTATAAAAAATTCCAGCTCAACTTCTATATTGCCATCCAAAATACCACTTTCCAAGTGTTTCTCCACATAAAGATATTAAAAAAATTATACCAAAAAGGAAATATATTAAGGAAAATTTTTGTCCTTTGGTAGTCTTTAAATTTATTTATTTTTACTATTGTTGGTTTTATTGTAAAACTATTTATCTGACATATTTTTTTATAAAAAAAGGAGAAAAAGAGATGGAAAAGATTATTATTGGCAATATAAAGTTTAAAAAACCTGTGGTGGAAAAATTAGTGGATATTCATTATGTAGTGGAGAAGGAAGGGAAAGAGGTTTTAAAACATAAATATTTCATACTTACCTATGATGAATTTGATAAATCTAATGATGAATTAATTAATTCTCTCGGAGAAAAAGATATAAAGCTACTTGTAATTGATGAAACAGTAGCTATAGATTTTGGAGATGAAGAGATACAGAAGCATCTTGATACAACCATAATGTACGATAAACAGTGGATAAAATCTAAATCACCTAATAAAGAAAATTTTGAAAAATGGCTTGTTGAGTTTGTAGACCAGCTTATTTTTACAGATAAAGGTAAATGTTCTGTTTAATCATGCCACATCTGAGAAATCAAACATATCAGGAATTTTATAAAACTTCATATTTTCTATATAAAAACTATACCTTTGCTGAAGATGTGATTTTTTAACTCCAAGAATATCTGCAATATGATTGAGGCATAACCCTTTTTCTATCATATGGACTACAAATGTATCCCTCAATATTGAAAATGTATATCTGGAAGGAAGTCCAGCCTTTCTCAGCGAGTTTTTGAACATTATTTCAACACTTCTATGGGATATAGGAGTGCTGGAGTATTTTGACTGGAAAAGAAACTCAGTGGGATTTTCTTGTTTAAGAAATATTTTCAATTCCTCTATAATAGTTTGTGGAACAGATATTTTTCTGGAATGATTACCCCTTATATTAATAACCCCTTCATTAAGGTCTATATCGCTTATTTTAAGGGAAAGAATTTCATTCAATTTCATTCCACAACAATATCCAAGTCCGACAATAAGCCTGTGCCGAGGATTTTTTATACTGGAGATTAATTTTTTAATTTCTTTTCTGGTTAAAACTTCAGGAATATTTTCATTAAGTTGAGGAAGATTTATATCTGAAAAATCAACTACATTAAGTAGTTTCTCATAAAAAAGTCTTAGTGCCATATAGGATGTTTTGATGGTGCTTGGTTTTTTGTTCTCATTTCTTAAGTAGTTTAGATATGCCTGAATATCTTTTGGTCTAACGCTCTGTGGTTTCTTCCTAACGAAATCTAAGAAATTCTTATTAATCTGGAAATATAATTGTTTGGTTTTCTCTGAAATATTTTTATTGGCAATAATAGGGAAAAGATAACAAGAAGGGTCTATATCTTTTTCGTCAAATAAAAACAGGATTTTGTTAAATACTTTTGTTATTCCAGGAAGGACAAAATATTCCCCTTCTTTAGATGAGAACTCCTTAAAGTGTTCATTAAGGAGTTCTCTATGTTTACTGTGAACCAGAAAGTTGCCTTTATAAGATAACTTAACCATTAAAAGTATAATATTATAAAAACAGGAGAAAAGGAAGAGATGGAAAAAAAAGCTGTATTTATAACAGGTATAAGTTCAGGCTTAGGTTATGCTTTTGTTGAATATTTCTTAAAACAGGAATATGAAGTTTACGCTTTAAGCAGACATCTTAAGGACGAGTTTAAAGGAAAAATTCATTTCCAATACTGTGATTTGCTTGCTATTGAAACAGTGTATCCTTCAACACAAAAGCTCCTTCAAAATGTTAAAAAACTTGATGTTGTGATATTAAATGCAGGTCTTCTAACTCCTCTAAAAGATATCCACGACACACCCATATATGAAATGGAACAGATGATGGATGTTAATGTGTGGGCAAATAAAATAATACTTGACTGTATTATAGATATGAAAATAGAAGTTCCAGAGATTATAGCAATCTCATCAGGAGCTTCTGTAAACGGAAATAGAGGCTGGCATGGATATTCAATCTCCAAAGCAGCATTAAATATGCTTGTGAAGCTTTATTCACGGGAAATGGAGAATACCCATATAATAGCCCTTGCACCTGGTTTGATAATAACTCCAATGCTTGAGCAGTTTGTTTTATCTGCAGATGAAAATAAGTTTCCATCTGTCCAGAGAATAAAAAATGCCCCTAAAATGACACCTGAAGAAGCTGTTCAGAATATTATGAATAAAATGAATAAACTTAAGAATATTCCTTCTGGCAGTTATGTGGATATTCGGAATTTATGATATTTGTCTTTTGTTTTTTGAAAATAGCGTATTAATTTATAATTTACAAACAACGTAAAACAGGAGGGCATAAATGATAAAGGTCAAACCAGAAACCCTGGAAAAGATGAAAAAATTTGCAGAAACCTTTGCAGAAAAATCTGGAACAGTGGTAAATCCAAATAAAGAGGCTGCAGAGGCTGTTATACAGGGACTTGCAGCCCATGTTGATGAACTTGGAAAACCACTCTGTCCTTGTAATTTTTATCCGGATAAACAGGAAGAAGTTAAAAAAAGAAGATGGATTTGTGCATGTAATGAGATGCAGATTTTCAAATACTGCCACTGTTTGCTTTTTACCACAGAAGAAGGGCTGCCAATCACAGAATATCTTCCAGAGTGGCATGAAGGCAGACAGATTTATGGTCTTGTAAAAGACCCTACTCCAGATAAAGGAAGAGCTCTTTCAAAGCCTGAAAAAATATATGAGGCATTAAAAGAGTATGTTGAAGAGCATGGTCTGGATATTCCAGATGAAGAATTAAGAAAATTTGCTGAAGAAACTGCAAAGAAAAAATGAAAAGATTAGCACTGGGTTTTTTCTTTCTCATCCTCGGGATACTTGGAATTTTTCTTCCTGTTATCCCGGGAGTTCCTTTTCTTTTAGTTTCAGCTTTCCTTTTTGGAATTATTCCCCATAGTTTTGTCCTTAAAGCTCTAAAAAAAATGAAAACAGAAAATAAAAACTCAAGATTTAACAAACTGATTAACTATGTCTTAATTAAATACGTTCATGAAAGGGAGCCTATAGAGATAAATGCCAAAAACTGAACCATTTGAGTATTTTTACCAGAGATATGAACACTGGTTTGAAAAACACTATTCCGCTTATTTATCAGAGATAGATGCCCTTAAAGAAGTTATTCCTGATGGAAAAGGTATAGAAATTGGTACAGGAACAGGTAGATTTTCTGTTCCCTTTGGAATTAAATACGGAATAGAGCCCTCTTTAAAAATGGCTCAGATTGCAAAAAGTAGAGGTATCCAGATAGTCAGGGGAATAGCTGAGAAACTGCCTGTAAAAAATAATCAGTTTGATTTTGTCCTTATGGTAACAACAATATGTTTTGTGGATGATTTGAAAAAATCCTTTAAAGAAACTGCAAGAATTTTAAAAAAAGATGGTTATATAGTTCTTGGGTATATAGATAAGAATTCTCCTCTGGGTCAGTTTTATCTGGAACATAAAGAGGAAAATCCCTTTTATAAGTATGCAACATTCTACTCAACAGAAGAGGTTGTTTCTTTGCTGAAAGAAACAGGGTTCGGTGATTTTGTTTTTTATCAAACTATTTTTAGAATGCTTGACCAGATAAAAGAACCTGAACCTGTAATAGAAGGTTATGGAAAAGGTTCTTTCGTTGCACTCAGGGCAAAGAAATTATCTGGATAAAAGCTCTAATATTTCTGGTAAAGGCTCTGGCAAAGATTTCAATTGAAATTCCTTCCATTCTCCTGTTCTTGGATGTTTAAATCCCAGTTTATACGCCACAAGAGCATGATAATCAAGTATATCTGATGCTTTTTGTGCTTCTGGTGTTGGCAGTCTGCTTTTTTTAAAACCGTAGATTTTATCATTCAGGAGTGGATGTCCTATGGCAGAAAAATGAACCCTTATCTGATGTGTTCTGCCTGTATGAAGTTTTATATCAACCATTGTTAGATTATGTTTTTCCCATATCTGTTTAACCCAGTATTCTGTAAGTGCATCCCTCAGATTTGTTGCCACAGTTCCCATTTTTTGCCTGTTATAGATTGACCTGCCTATTGGAATATCAATTAGTCCGTAAGATTTTTCAGGAATACCGGTTATTATTGCTATATACCTTTTATCCACTTCTCTGTTTTGAAACTGCTTTTGTAATTCTTTGTGGGCAAATTCTGATTTGGCAATAACCATTAATCCTGCAGTGTCCTTGTCAAGTCTGTGGACTATTCCTGCTCTTTCCCTGCCTCCAAACTCAGATACATTTTCAAAATGATAAAGCAACGCATTTACCAGTGTTCCGGATGTATGCCCTGGGGATGGATGAACAACCATGTGAGGCGGTTTATATATAACGGCTATGTCTTTGTCTTCATAGTATATATCAAGGGGGATATTTTCAGGTTCTATTTCAAGCTTTTCTGGGGGAGGTATTATCAGCCTGATTTCCTGACCTTCTTTTATCTTGGTCGAAGGTTTTTTTATCTGTTTATCATTTATATAAACCAGCCCATCTTTAATTAGCTTCTGGTAGTAAGACCTTGAAAATTCCGGATATGCCGAGGCTAAGAACTGGTCTAACCTTTTTCCGCTTTCTTCTGTTTTGAATATTAAAACTTCCTGTTCCATCACTTTATCAAATTTTATCATAGTCAAAAATTTAAAAGCCTTTAAAATGTATAATGTATCCTCTTAAATTCAAGGTGTTGATATGGAAAATAAAAATAAGCTTTTTGTGGCAATTGCCCTTAATATTTTGATTGTAATAGCCCAGATTGTTGCAGGACTTTATTCTGGTTCACTGGCTCTTATTACAGATGCTGTTCATAATTTTCAAGATGTTGTTTCTCTGATAATTGCTTATATTGCCATTATTTTTATGGCAAAAAAGCCAACCAAAAGGATGACCTTTGGATATCTTCGTTCTGAGGTGATGGCAGGTTTTATAAATTCTGCATTTTTACTTGGTGCTATTTTTCTAATTATCCTTAACTCAATAGAAAGGCTATACAAACCTGAAGAAGTTCAGAGTATGTATCTGATAGTAATTGGTGGAATAGCCTTTATAATTAATGCTTTTTCTGCATGGCTTCTTGGTTTTCACCATCACCATCATGGAGAAGAAGAGCATCATCACCATGGGGATTTGAATATAAGGGCTGCATATCTGCATCTACTCAGTGATGCCGGTATTTCTCTTGGTGTGGTTATTGGTGGAATTATTATATACTTTTACGGCATTTACTGGGTTGACCCTTTGATTTCAATACTTTTTAGTTTGTATATTCTGAAAGAAACAATTCCTGTTCTCAAAAAGAGTTATATGATTTTGATGGAAGCTACTCCTTCCAATCTAAATATTGCAGATATCAAAAAGGAAATTCTCTCTATTCCTCAGATAAAGGATGTTCATGATGTTCATGTGTGGGCTTTGTCCAGTAAAGACATATACCTGTCTGCCCATGTATCACTTGAAGGGCAGACAACAATTGAGGATTTTAATAAAATTCTGGAAGAGCTAAAAGAAAGGCTTGGTAGATATGGTATTAATCATATTACCGTTCAGCCTGAGATTACGGATTTTAAATGTGAATATACCTACTGAGTTTTTGCCCTGTATATCTGGTCAATATTAAATTTGAGCATCTGGATGTAGTCTTTGTTTATTCCAAATGGGTCTAAGAATACTACTTTTACACCTGTCTGGTCAGTAATCAGTCTGGTATATCTTGGGTTATAAAACTGTTTTGCTGCAAATATGGCAGATATTTTGTATTTTTTTATCAGTTTTATTATCTTTAAAAGATGTTGGGGGGTTGGCTCTCTGCCGTGTCCCATTTCTATAACAGCTACATACTCAAGTCCAAATGCTTTTGTAAAGTAAGGCCATGCGTAATGGTAAGAGATAAATTTTTTGTCAGGTAGGTTGCTGAATTTGTTTTCCCCATATTCTTGGACTTCTTCTACCTGTTTTAAAAATTTTTGTAGATTTTGTTGATAAATTTCTTTATTGGCTGGGTCTATTTCAGATAATTTTTTTGTTATGTATTCTGCTATTATTTTTGCATTATCAGGGTCAAGCCATAATGCAGGATGTATCTCTCCATCCTCTTCTTTTAAAAGTTTTAAGTTCGGAATATCAATTATTCTTATCTTTTTATTTTCTGGAATACTTTCCAGTAGTCCAGTAAGCTTTGGTTCTCCTGTCCCCAGAAAAACAAAAAGGTCTGCTTTGTAAGCCTGTTTTAGCTGGGATATTCTTAATTCATAAACATGGGGTGATGCCCCAGGGGGAATAAGATATTCTACTTTTTCCCCTTCTACTGCGGAGATTATATCTGCTACAGGCTTTACTGTTGTTACAACTAAAGGCTTACCATAAGAAACAGCTATTAAAAGCAAAAACAAAGCAAGTATTTTTTTCATTTTTCTTCACCTAAATATTTTTTCTCAAGTTCCTTCATAGTTTTTTCTATTTGAGGACTAATCTCAGGTAATATATGAACTGTTTTTTCAATGTCTTTAAGCTCTTCAGGAAGTTTGTTTAGATTATTTATAGCTTTCTCTCTGATTTCTGTAAGAGAAGGTATTTCTCTTATAAGCTTTCCATCTTTTATGTATTGCTTTAATATAGGTTCTCCACCTTCTATTTTTTCATCAAATTTTGCAATCAGGTCTTTGTGGAATAAGCCGTCTTTGTAAAATCTGTATATCTGTTTCTTGTATGGTAAAGTCTTTTTATGTTTACTGAATTTCATAACAGGTTTTCCGTCATATTCAACAAGTTTGTATGCACAATCAAGGTAAGGAAGGTCAGCAGAAACTACAAGCTCTGTTCCAACTCCCCATCCATCAATTGGGGCTCCTGCATCTAAAAGCTGTTTTATTTTATATTCATTTATTCCTCCGCTGGCAATTATAATTGCATCTTTAAATCCTTCTTTATCAAGGATTTGTCTTGCCTGTTTTGAAAGGCTTAATAAATCCCCGCTATCCAGTCTTATTCCTTTAAACCATTTTAGACCCATCTCTTTTATTGCTTTTATTGCGTTGTAAACACCCTGTATGGTGTTATAAGTATCTACCAGTAAAATTGAGTTTTCTGGGTAAACAGAAACAAAATCTTTAAATGCCTCCACTTCATCTTTATGGGCAAGGATAAATGAGTGAGCCATTGTCCCAACAATCGGAATACCGTATTCCTTGCCTGCCAGAACATTGGAAGTCCCTGCAAATCCACCGATATAGGAAGCTCTTGCAGCCTTCATCCCTGCGTCTGTTCCGTGGGCTCTTCTGAGACCAAAATCCACAAGAATGGTTCCCCTTGCAACGGAATAGCATCTCATTGACTTTGTGGCAACAAGGATAGGATGCTGAAGGGTGTTTATAAGAAATGTTTCTATTATCTGGGCCTCAATAATAGGGGCTTCTACCTGAACCACAGGCTCGTTGGGAAAAATTATCTCACCTTCATCAATTGCATATAAATTTCCAGTAAAACGGAAATTTTTCAGGTATTCAAGGAAATCTTCCTGAAAAAATCCTGTTGAACGGAGATAATCTATATCTTCATCTGTAAATCTAATATTCTCAAGATAATAAATCAGTTGTTCTAATCCTGCATTTATCAGATAAGACCTGTTTTCCACAGGTCTTGTGTAAAAATCAAAGATAGCAGTTTTGTTCATTCCTTTTTTAAAATATACCTGAGCCATTGTAAGCTCATAAAGGTCTGTCAA
The DNA here is from genome assembly GCA_027084095.1 of Persephonella sp. GTDB lineage: Bacteria > Aquificota > Aquificia > Aquificales > Hydrogenothermaceae > Persephonella_A. The sequence continues at coordinate 13,735 of JALWLQ010000018.1, read as the reverse complement.
TAAAGACATATTTTTTTCATTGACAAAACCAAATCTCATTTTTCTACCCTGCTTTTTAATTTTTCAGAAAGCATATCAGCAAGTTTTGTTATACTGCCTGCTCCCATTATTAAAACTACGTCATCCTTCCTAATAAGAGAGCTTAAAAGGTTTGCTGTTTTTTGTAAATCCCCACTGTAATAAACATTTTTACCTGTTTTATTTCTTATATCCTGCGCAAGTTTTTCTCCGCTGACACTGTCTATTGGATTTTCTCCTGCTGGATATATATCCGTAATAACAGTTATATCTGGAATATCAAATGCTTCAACAAACTGGTCATAAAGGGAAAAAACACGGGTGTATCTGTGGGGCTGGAATACAGCTATTAATCTTTTATCTGGAAACATCTCTTTGGCAGCCTCTAAAGTAGCCTGTATCTCAGTTGGATGATGGGCATAATCATCTATTATTGTTATGTCGTCTGTATGCTTGACTTCAAATCTTCTGTTAGCATTTTTGAAGTTCTCAAGGGATTCCTTGACAACACAGAAAGGAACACCCAGTTCGTATGCAATAGAGATTGCTGACAAGGCATTATAAACATTATGTTTTCCCGGAATAGAGAGATGTATTTCTCCAAAGTCATTTACTTTAAATTTGTATCTGCCATCTACAACCCTAAGGTCATATCCCTTTATATCAGCCTCATCAGATAGACCAAACTTAATAACCTTTTTTTCTATCTGGGGGAGTATATCTCTTATGTTTGGGTCGTCTATATTAACAGCAACAGCACCATAAAAAGGAACTTTGTTGGCAAACTGGATAAATGCCTGTTTTATATCATCAAGATTTTTATAAAATCCAAGATGTTCCACGTCTATGTTGTTTATAGAAACAATTGTGGGGGTAAGTCTTAAAAAAGAGCCATCACTTTCGTCTGATTCGGTAACAATAAATTCGCCTCTACCTAATTTTGCATTGCTGCCGTAAGCCTCAAGTTTTCCACCAATAACAACAGTTGGGTCATATCCGGTTTTTCCCAGTATAAAGCCGACCATTGAGGTCGTTGTAGTCTTTCCATGGCTGCCTGCTATTGCTATGCCATATTTAAATCTCATTAACTCAGCAAGCATCTCTCCCCGTGGAATAGTAGGAATGCCAAGCTCCTTTGCCCTAACCAGCTCAGGATTATCCGGTTTTACAGCTGAGGAATAAACTACAACATCGGCACCCTCTACATTTTTGGGGTCATGGCCTATAAAAACTTTTGCACCCATTTCTTTCAATGATATTACTGTCTGGCTTTCTTTAAGGTCTGAGCCTGTAACGGTAAATCCCTGATTTAATAAAACCTGAGCAATTCCATTCATACCAGAGCCGCCTATACCTATAAAATGTATCCTTCTGACCTTACCTCTGAACATTTAGCACTCCAAAAGCTGATTATGATTTAAATAATTTTATAATGTTTTGAAAATTTTATATACTTAAGAGGTTATGGATAGGATTGATAATCTTTACAGAAAATTAAGAATTTTTTATAAACGGCTTACAGGAAGGGAAAAAACAACTATTTTTTTCGTTTCTTTTCTTTTTTTTATTGTGTTTTTGAAGGCTATACATGATGTTAGAACCTACCGTATTATCAAAAAAGAAGAGATAGAAAAAGCCTTTAAATTTAAGAAAGTTATTGTATTGTATAGGGAAATAAATAGATATACAGATATAGTCCCTATAAATTGTTCTGCAGTAGTCCCTGTAACTTATACAAAAGTAATTTCTCTTCGTGGACTACCTATCCCTGAAAGAAAGAAAAAATTTATAGATATGGTTCTGCCTTCTATACTGATTGTTAATTTTTATATAGAACAGGATAGAAATTTTATTAAGTACATCAAGAATAAAATAAAAAATGGCAAATTCCTATTACCTGAAGAGGAAGAAAAAGTTAAGGAATTACTGGAAAGATACAAAGCTGAAACTCTCAATGAGCTTCTGGAAAAAATGAATGTTAATCCTGTTAGTATTGTTCTTGCACAGGCGGCAATAGAAAGTGGATGGGGAACATCAAGATTTTTTGTTGAAGCTAATAATATTTTTGGAGTTTGGACTTTTAATAAAAAATATGCTTCAAAGATAAAAGCCCGTAAGTCAAATGTTTATCTAAAAGCATATCCAAGCTTACTGAACTCGGTAAAAGATTATTACTACAGCATAAACATGAGCTGGGCTTATAAAAAGTTCAGGCTTGTAAGACTGAGAACAGATGACCCTTTTTTACTTTCCAATTATCTGGAAAAATACTCAATACTAAGGGAGAGGTATGTTGAAAAGATTAAAATTGTTATCAAAACTAACAATCTTACTAAATACGATAACTGCCGCCTTTCTCCTGCTTACATCCATTAAGGCTTATGCAGGATACGCAACAGTTTTAATTTACCATAGATTTGACGAGGATAAATATCCTACAACATCAGTTTCAACAGAGGTTTTTGAAAAACAGATGAGATATCTCAAAGAAAATGGTTATAAGGTAATTCCATTAAAACAGCTTATCTACTATCTGGAAAATAAAAAAGAAATTCCCCCAAAAACCGTTGTGATAACAATAGATGATGGTTATCGCTCAACTATGAAGGCATACAGAATACTAAAAAAATACGGTTTCCCGTTTACTGTTTTTCTGGGAATGGAAGGAATTGATAGATACCCTGCATTTCTGACAAAAGAGGAGCTGGAAATACTAAAAAAAGATAAACTTGTTTCATTTGGTAATCATTCATACTCCCATGCCAGATTTGCCAGAGTAATGACAAAAATGTCCCCTGAAGAATATGAAAAATTTATCAGAAAAGATACAGAAAAAGCAGAAAAAAAATTAAAAAAGCTACTGGGATATATCCCCAAAATATATGCATATCCATACGGAGAATATACAAAACCATATATAAAAGTTCTGAAATCTATGGGATATAAAGCAATGCTTTCCCAAGACCCTCAAAATGTGGACAAAAACACTCCCCTTTATCTGATACAAAGGCAAGCAATTGTTGGTAGCTGGGCAAACATGAAACATTTTAAAATTGTTTTAAATACAGAGGTTTTGCCTGTTATAAGCCACCAGCCTGACATTGGATACCTTACTGAAAATCCACCTGAGATTATTCAGGTTAAGATAAAAAATCCCCAGATATACAAAAACTGCCAGATTTATCTAACGGAGATTGGCTGGAAAAGAGCAAAAAGAAGAGAGGATATTCTTTATATAGACGGAATTAAAAAACTAAAAAAATGGAAAAATAGAATAGGTGTAAAATGTTTTAACAGCAAAACAGGGAAAAGAGCAACATTCTTCTGGAGTGTTTATACAAGATGAATATAATAGAAGAAATCATATTTACAGGAAAGGTTCTATATAAAGAAGGTCTCGTTAATTCCCATGCAGGTAATATCAGTGTCAGAGATGGGAATACTATTTATATCACAAGAACAGGTGCAATGCTTGGATATCTGACGGAAAATGATATTGTCAAAGTTCCTGTGGATAAGACTTCGGATTTAGATAAGATAGCTTCCTCGGAGCTTATAGTTCACAGAGCTGTTTATCAGAAGACTGACTACAAGGCTATCATTCACGCCCATCCTGTTAATGCAGTAGCTTTGAGTTTCAAACTTAAAGAAAAATTTGTTCCTGTTGATAATGAGGGGAAGCTATTTTTAAAGGAAGTTCCTATATTACCTGAATATCCCAGTGCCTCTCCTGAACTATCTGAAGCTGTTTCAAATTTTTTTGCTGCCAATCCACATAACATTATTATCGTAAAAACCCACGGCAGTTTTGCTGCACATAATTTTCTCAATTATGCTTTAAAGCTAACTTCTGACCTTGAGTTCTGTGCAAAGATTTTCAACCTCATAAAATAATCAATCTTTGATTTTTATCAATCTTTGATTTTGATTAGTGCTAACTAACTGATAATTCTTTAATTTTAAAGATATCAGTATAATCTCAAATGGAGGGTTTATTATGAAAAAATTAATAGCAGGGCTCGTTAGTATTTGTGTCGTAAGTTCTCTGGCATTGGCTGAAAACCAAAAAGAGATTGAAAAGAAAATTCTCCAGATTGCTGGTAAATATGGATGTACAACATGTCATGATATTGATAAACCTAAAAACTCTGTCCCTTTCAGAGTAATAGCAAAAGAATATCAGGGACAACCAGATGCTGTAGAAAAATTATTTAAAAGTGTTAAATTTGCAAGCTTTGGAAAATGGCAAAAAATTGGTCCTGAAAAATATGGTATGAAACCAAGGGCTATTTATATGCCAAGACAAAGGTCTATTCCTGAAGATGAGCTAAGGGAACTATTAAAACTTATCCTGTCTTTAGATACAAGCAGTGTAAAAGTTAAAAAATAGCTATGGTTTTATATAAACATACTCGTCTTTATACCAGCCCCAGACTGTAGGAAATACATTTTTAAGTTTGTTTTTAACAGCAAGAAGTTCTTCAGGAGCAGCTATAAATATCATTGGCTGCTCCTCTCCTATTATTTTGAAAGCCTTTTTGTAAAGCATATCCCTTTTTTTAGGGTCAAGTTCTACAGCAGCCTGCTGGAATAACCTGTCTATTTCTGCCTCCCATTTTGTTGCAGGTTTTTTCTGGGCAGGATACCACATGTGCAGATGTCCAGACGAAAGCCATACATTCTGACCAAAATAAGGGTCTATACTACCGGTTAATCCAATTATTACTGCTTCCCAGTCATAGTTAGACATAAGCCTGCTTACAAGGTTATTAAAATCTATAGCCTGAAAGTTTACTTCAATGCCTATTCTTTTCAGGTCGTCCTTCAGGATATTTCCGATTATTTCCCTTTCTTTATTTCCTGAGTTTGTTATAAGTGTAAACTGTAATTTGTGCCCTTCAGCATCATACAGATACCCATCTTTCCCCTCATGAAAGCCTGCTTCTATTAAAAGTTGTTTTGCTTTTTTCAGATTAAATGGGTATTTAGGGTAGTAGTTTTCATCATAAAGTCTTCTATTTGCAGGTGTAACGCCGGTATAAATCGGATATGCAAGACCGTTGTAAGCTATGTTTATAATTCCCCTTCTATCAACGGCGTATGAAATTGCCTGTCTGAATTTTTTATTTTGGAACCATTTTAGTTTGTATTCTGGAATAGGAGCTTTGGGATTTTGATTAAAAACTATAAAAGTTGTGGATGGTGTAGGACCCAGATTATAAATTGTAAAGTTTTTTTCTTTAGCCTTTGGTAATAGCTCCGGAAGGTCAGAAGGGCGAACTCCGTAATAATCAATTTCTCCAGAAATAAATTTTATTAATCTAACATCAGGGTCACCTATTATCTGGGCTTTTATTTTTGTAATGTAAGGAAGTTTCTGTCCCTTCTGGTCTTTTCCCCAGTAGTAAGGATTTCTTTCATATATAGCATACTGGCCTATCACATACTCTACAAGTTTATAGGGACCTGTGCCTATAATCTTTTTTGGGTCTGTGTTTACTCCCCATGTTGATGTAAAGGTCTTATTTTTTACACTTTCTTCTAAGATATGTTTAGGTAATATTGAGGCTCCAACAGCCTGTAAAAAAGGAGCAAACGGCTTTGGAATTTTAAATCTAACTGTGTGTTCGTCAATCTTTTCAACAATAAATTTTTTCCCTTCTATATAAAGCATATCCTTAACTGAACTGGGGATATCAGGATTGTAATATATCTGGTTATAGGTAAATACAACATCATCAGCAGTAACAGGTTTTCCATCAAACCATTTTGCATCTTTTCTTAGGTGGAATATCCAGACTGTTCCTGTTTTATCCCTTTCCCAGCTTTCTGCAAGGTCAGGTTCAGGTAGTAGCGTTTTTACATTGGTTTTGGTCAGACCGTTAAACAGCATTCCTATCATTGCTGTTGAGGTTGTTTCCTGCGCCATTACAGGATTGAGGGTTTTTGCATCTCCTGCAAGGGCTCTTTTCAGCGTTCCCCCTTCAATTCCTATTTCAACATGAAACTGGTCTGGGTTTATCTTTTGAATGCTGTATTCAGAGTTCTGCTCCTGGGATGGAGTAATAAGATATACAGGCAGAAAAAGAATAATAATAAGCAAAATAGCCTTTAAAAAGGCCAGAACATTATCCTTCATTTTTCAGTTTTTCAAGCTCTTCCTGTGTTATTTTTTTGGCATCATCTGGAAGGAAATCAGGAATATCATCTATAATCTCAAACTTAAGCATACAGTTTTCACATACAAAAGTATCTTTCAGGTATAAAAGCTCTCCTTTGCACTCAGGACAGGCAAGTATCTTGATAAGTTCTTCAGGTATCATAGATTTACTCCAAGGTTTTATTTTAAAATATTATACAGCACTAATTTCGGAGGATAATCATGGATCCAGGTTTCTGGTTTCCAGCAATAATCATAGGTATGGTGATATTTGCTGTGGCTGTTTTTGGTCTTGTAGTTTATTTAGATAAAGGTGAGTAATGCAGGCATTTTTAAAAAAATATTATGCAATAACTGACAGAAAGCAGTTCAGATATGATTTTGAAATCCAGATAAAAAGGATGCTTGATGCAGGCATCCGAATGTTTCAATTGAGGGAAAAGGATTTATCCTCTGACCAGCTTTTTGACTTTGCACAGAAATTATCAAATCTTCTAAAGGGATATGATGCTTCATTTTTTATTAATGATAGAGTTGATATAGCCGTCTTGACAGGTGCTAATGGTGTTCATCTGCCTTCAAAGTCTGTTCCAATTGAAGTAATAAAGCATAAATTCCCAGAGCTGATTGTTGGTAAATCATGCCATTCTGTTGAGGAGGCAATAAAAGCAGAAAAAGAAGGTGCAGATTATATAACATTTTCCCCGATATTTGAAACTCCTGGAAAGGGGGAGCCAAAAGGATTAGAAGCTTTAAAAGAAGTAGTCCAGAAGGTTAATATTCCTGTTTACGCCCTTGGAGGTATTACAGAAGATAAAATTCCTGAGATTTTAAAAACAGGTGCCTACGGCATCGCAGGCATAAGAATTTTTATCAAATAGGAGGAGTTTATGAAAAAAGGAAAGGTAATTATATTAGGTAGCGGTCCTAACAGAATAGGACAGGGTATAGAGTTTGATTATGCCTGTGTTCATTGTGTATGGGCATTGAAAGAAGAAGGCTATGAAGCAATAATGATAAACTGCAACCCTGAAACCGTTTCAACAGACTACGACACATCAGACAAGCTATTCTTTGAGCCTATAGTTTATGAAGATGTTGTAAATATCATAGAAAGCGAGCAACCAGTAGGAGTTGTTGTTCAGTTTGGAGGACAGACCCCTTTAAAGCTGGCTGTTCCATTGCAAAATGCAGGTATAAATATTCTTGGAACTTCTCCTGAAAGTATTGATATTGCAGAAGACAGGGAAAGATTTAGAGAGCTTATTATAAAACTTGGTCTAAAACAGCCTGAAAGTGGTATAGCAAGGTCAAAGGAAGAAGCAATTCTGACAGCGGAAAAAATAGGCTATCCAGTGCTTGTTAGACCTTCTTATGTTCTTGGTGGAAGAGCTATGAGGCTTGTTTATGATACAGCCGAACTACTGGAATATATAGAAGAAGCTGTTTATGTATCAGAAGATAAACCCCTTCTGATAGATAGATTTCTGGAAGATGCTGTTGAGCTTGATGTTGATGCAGTAGCTGATGGGGAAGATGTACTGGTTGGAGCTGTTATGGAGCATATAGAAGAAGCAGGAATTCACTCAGGGGATAGTGCAACCTGTATTCCACCTTATACACTACCAGATGAAATCATATACGAAGTCAAAAGACAAACCAGAGAACTGGCAAAAGCCCTTGATGTTAGAGGTCTTATGAATGTCCAGTATGCAGTAAAGGATAATGAGATTTATGTGATAGAAGTTAATCCGAGGGCTTCACGAACAGTTCCATTTGTAAGTAAAGCAATAGGTTATCCACTGGCAAAAATCGCCTCAAAAATCATAATAGGTAAAAAGCTTAGAGAAATAGTGCCAGAGGTATTTGAGATAAAAGAGCCCCATCCAGCCTCAGATTTCAGGGATAAAAACTTCAAAAGATATTCAATTAAAGAAGTGGTATTTCCATGGAACAGATTTCCGGAAGTTGACCCATTACTTGGTCCCGAGATGAAATCCACAGGTGAGGTAATGGGAATAGATGAGGATTTTGGAATGGCATTCTGGAAAGCTCAGGCAGCAGCAGGCTCAATATTACCAACAGAGGGAATTGTATTTATATCAGTGGCAGACAAGGACAAACCATATGTGGTAGAAATAGCAAAGAAGCTTGTAGATATGGGCTTTACAATATATGCAACAGAAGGAACTCATAAATATCTAAGTGAGAAAGGAATTCCATCAACAAGAGTAAGTAAGCTTTCAGAAGAAAGACCAAATGTGGTAGATAGAATTAGAAATGGAGAAATTAAAATTGTAATAAACACCCCTTCTGGTAAACGGGAAAGGTCTGATGCATACTTTATAAGAAGGGCTGCAGTAGAACATAAAGTTCCATACTTTACAACAATAAGGGCTGCAAAAGCTGCTGTTGAAGCAATAAATTCTTATAAAAATAAACAGTTTACAGTTAATCCTTTACAGGATATATTTGGATAAGGCAAAAAAGATTTATAGTGATTTTTTTTATTTGGAAAGGGGCGTTAAGCCCCTTTTTTTATTTATAAAGATTTTACGCAAGCCAAAACGTCGTCGTAGTTAGGCTCTTCTGTGATTTCAGGAACAAGCTGCTTGTAAACAACTTTTCCTTCTGCATCAACAACAAAAACAGCTCTTGCTAAAATTCCTTTAAGTGCTCCTTCTGCAATCAGAACCCCGTATTTTTCCATATCTCTGTATCTGAAGTCAGAAGCAACTGTTACATTTCCAATGTTGTAAGACTCACAAAATCTTTTTTCTGCAAATGGTAAGTCCATAGAAACAACTGTAACATCAATATCAAGACCTGCAACAAGTTCATTGAATTTTTTAGTTTCTGTTTCACATACAGGTGTGTCAAGTGATGGAACTGTAATAATAAGTTGTGGTTTTCCTTTTGCACCACCAATTGTTTTTTCTGAAAGGTCAGAAGCTACAACAACTGCCTCTGGGGCTCTGTCTCCAACATTGATTTCAGGCCCTGCTAAAGCAACTGGATTTCCTTTTAAGTTAACTGTTACTGCCATAATGTTACCTCCTATCTTTTTATTTGAGTTTTGAAACATTCTACACAACCTAACTTTCAATTTTTATGATTTTTATCTTAATTTTAAAAACCGTCTAACTATTGATTTTCAAGCTTATGAGCCATATCAGTATAAATTTTAGCTTTTTATACTAAAAAAACTTGACAATATTATTATTAGAAATAAATTGTAATTATATACATAAAAAATTAAAAAAATAGGAGAGGCCAGATGAATATTGTAGAACTGAGGGAATTACAGGCGATTAATACCCTTGTATTTGAGACGCTGGGACAACCAGAAAAGGAAAGGGAGTTTAAACTAAAAGCTCTCAAAAGATGGGGTTTTGACCTTCTATTAGGTAAAAAAGGGGGAGAAACCACATATTTCACAGCAGAGACAGGGAAAAGAGAGGTAGGGGACAAATATACAGAGGAAGATGTCCACTACGAAGTGGAAGAAATCATTCATGAGCTTCCCAAAAACAAAAAGATATTTGCCCATATTGAGATGATGCACGGAAGGGCATATCTGGTAGGGGAGTTGAGGGAAGGTGAAGAAAATATAGAAATTCTTAGAGTTCCAGCAGGTAGCATTCTCCTTGCCTATTTCAAAAAACATAAACTTCACAACCTTATTGAAGCTCTCAGAAACGTAGGAACAGCTCTTGAACTTGTAAAACAAAGAGGTCAGGAAGGAAAGCCTGTTCCTTATGAACAACTTCCAAATGTAGCGAGGAGATTTTTAAGGGGAGCAAAAGACCTTGAAAAAGACGCAGGATTTGGAAGGGTAGCTCTCTCTTACTGGGGAGAGAACAAGGATGGGGATGCAAGATTTAGAGTGTCATGGTTATTGCCAACTATAGCCCTGTTTGACATCGACATAGCAGAAAAAGCAGACAAACTACTGGCAGCATTTAAGTAGAGGGGAAGGGAGTTATGGAACTTATATGCTGGACACCTGTTGTATTCAACCGTCATGGATTTCCAAGGGATGAGGAAGGTAGACCCTTCCTCCCAAGAAATCTTTTTACAGAAGCCCTAACTTCAGCGGTTATTTTCTATTACGTAAAAAAAGATAAAGAGATAGAAAATAAAGTCAAAAAGTATCTTTTAGGCTCAGATATCAAATTTGAGGAGGTTTCTGATAAGGTTAAAGAAATAGTCCTGAGCAAATATCCTGTTTTAGACCAGTTAGATATCCCTGAAAAAACATATCTTCCAGAAAAGGACATACAGGAAAAGTATATAGAAGTCTTTGACCTTAAAAGGTGGGAGGATATAAAAGGCTTTAAAACAGAAGTCTTCAAAGGCATTATTCCCCTTGAGATTAAAAGTCCACATCTTGAAAAACTCAAAGCAGCGGCACACTCCTATGCCGAAGCCCTTGCAAAAATAGAACATAGCTTTTTAAAAGACCATCCCCTTGCTTCAATTTTCTACGAACCACTGATTAACGACCTGAAAAAATGGAACATTCCACTTCGTATAGGTATGTGGACAGAGGTTTCATTTAAAGGGGATTTGCTATTTTTCTGGAGAATTAAGGAAGTCAGGGAAAAACTATTAAAAGAATTAAAGGTAGATATAAGACCCCGTTATGTCCTTTATCTACCACAGGAAAAACAAACAACAGGTTGGGCTGAAATAAAAATCAAATAAAAGGAGGTGATAGCCATGGCAAAAAAAGAGGTAAAAAAACAACCTACAACAGAGGAACTCAGCAGAGAGCTCAGAGGATACATAGCTCAAATTGAGGCTCTCAGAGCGGAAATTGCAGTTATTGATGAAAATATAGCAACTTACAGAACTGCAATTAAAACAATAAACAACCTGAGGGACTTAGGTAAGGGTAAAAATATTCTCATCCCAATCGGAGCAGGAGCTCAGATTGAGGCAAAAATTGAAAACCCAGACAGAATAGTAGTCAGCATAGGTTCTGGAATATCTGCAGAGCTTAATGCAGAAGAGGCTTTAACACAGATAGCCAAAGAAATAGCCTCTCTGCAAGCACTTAGAAGAACACTTGAGGAAGCGATAGCTGAGGCTTATGCAAAAACAGAAGAACTACTCCAGAAAACAAGAGAAATAGGACAGGAAGAGGGTAAATCCTCAAAATAAGAGAGGATAATCATGGAAGAAAAAGAACTATTAGAAAAACAGCTTAAGAAAAGTTTAGAACTGCTTCAGCAACTGCCAGAAGATAGGAGGTTTTTTATCAACACCGGCGTTTTAATGGTAGAAGTCAGTAAAAAAGAAGCAGAGGAATACCTAAAAAAAGAGTTAGAAGGCCTGAGAGGAAACACATAAAACAAAAGGGCTGCGTGCCCTTTTATTTTTTTATAAAAACAAAGGAGGTGAGCCATGAGAAAACTATTAGGTGCTGTTTTATCAGCGGCAATTATAGTTTCTCCTGTTTTTGCAAAAGAAGAAAACAAGAAAACAAATATACAGCAAAAACAGGAAACAGCAAGTTCTCTTATTGAAAGCTCTGGAAAAAGAAGCACACAAAAAGTAAGAGAACAGGAGCTTCAAAAAATTATAAAAGAAGCAGCAAGTATTTATGCAGAAGGTAACAGAGTTCTATTTTTGCTTACCCACGACAAGATAGAGGAAGCCAAAAAAGCTCTGAAAGCTCTTAAAGAAAGAGTAGATAAGTTAGAAAAACAGTATCAGGGTAAAATGGTCAGATTGCCTATTGATGTTGTTGTTAATGAAGTGGTAGGAATAACAGATATAGAACAGGCCAAAAAACTTGCAGAAGAAGTTAAAAAGGCAGTTAAAAACAATGATTTTGTAAAAGCAAGGATTTTACTGAATGCATTAAGGTCAGAAATAGTTATAGAAACTGTATATCTGCCTATTGGACTTTATAAACAGGCTATAGACCTCGCCTATAAATTCCTTGAAGAAGGCAAGGTCAAAAATGCTATTTCTCAACTTCAAGTTGCTATGAATACTATAGAAATTGATACAACTATTATCCCAGAGCCAATTGCTATAGCATCACTTCTTGTTGAAGATGCCTCTAAACGCTTTAAAGACAATCCAGAGCAGGCTCTAAAACTTCTTGAGGAAGCTAAAAGACAGATTAAACTGGCTAAAGTTCTTGGTTATGTAAGAAATGATAAGGATATAGAACCTCTCATAAAACAGATAGAAAAACTGGAAAAAGAGGTTAAAGCAAAAACAGGAACAAAAGAGAAGTTTAAATCACTCTTTGAAAGCATAGAGAAGTTCAAAGAAAGTTCTACCCAAACAAGCACCAAATAAACTTCTCTATAAGCAGGCCTCAGGCCTGCTCATTTTTTTCTAAAAATTAATTATTAAATAAAAGGAGGATTAAATTATGAACAGGGTAGTATTGTTTTTTGTCAGTTCTATTATTGCAATTATGCTTGGATGGGGAATAGGTAGTTATATTACCTATAACAATACCATTGAAGCAGTTGGGAAAATTCCCGGTTCTCCTATTGTTATAGGAGCCGTTTATGATAAACCTACCCACTCTGTAGTTCTATCTGTCATGAACCCTGGAACACTGCCTTTGACGGTAAAAGAGGAAGCATTTACATTTAAACCAGGTAAACAGTCTTCCCAGCAGGCTTATACAGTTGAACATATTCCTGTAAATATTCCATTAATTCCTATGGGAATTACAACAGTTGCCATAAAACTCAAAAAAGGAACTCCAGAATTAAAAACAGGGGATATTGTCAAAACCACGTTGAAATATGTTCACCCTTTATCTAAAGATGAGTATTTTGTTAAACATGGCTATGAATATGGAGTTTCAGACAAAAAGGAGGGTAAATAATGAATTATGAAAAAATTGCCTGGTTTATATTCTGGCTGACGTTTGGTTTTTTAATCTTAATGCTGTTTTATGGGTTCTCTGTGCTGGTTTTAACAGCAACATCTGTTGAATTTGCATATCTGCTTGGTTTAGTATCCTTTTTGATACTGGGAAATAGACTTTTATTTGGATATGGCTGGATTGCAAACCTACTTGATAATGTTATCTCCTTCAAGCAAATTACTTTAGAGTATAGACAGAAACTTGAGAAAAAATTAAAAGATAAACAACCTGAAGAGATGATAAGGGAATTTTCCTTTAAGGCTCTACTTATTCTGGCATTTAAGGATTTGGATTATTACAGATATGCTTATTATGGTATTTTCCTTTTACTTGTATTGATAACTTTGATGGCAAAATTTAATTTATTAGGTGAGATGGTTATCGGTAAGTATATAGAAGGTATTTTTTGGGGTTCAGCAACAGCTGTATTTTTCGTATGGGGACTGGAACAATTAGCTAAAGTTTCGTTTGTAGAGTATAATCTTCTGAATTTAGAAGAAAAAAATAAAAACGGAGGTCAGTAAAATGGCAGTAGTTGGAGCAGCCAAACTGGAAGCACTTATGAGAAAAGCGGCAAGCCTTGATATTGACAAAAACAAGGCAAAGGAAATCACTGACATTGTTGAAAAAAAACTTTATGACTTGCTTTTAAT
>JALWLQ010000017.1 GCA_027084095.1 Persephonella sp. | reverse complement strand
CTTCACCTTTATTTCTGGAAATTCCAATTATTTTGTATCCATGTTTTTGAAATTCTTCTGAAAGGGCTTTTCCAAGTCCTTTTGAAACTCCTGTAATGACTGCAAACTTTTCCATCGTAAACCTTTTCTTATAATAATATCAAATTCTTCAAAATCTGGTGGTTCAATCATTTCAAACTGCTGGAGTATAACCTTTGGAGAAACTATTTTATCCCTGTTTTCCTTAAACTGTCTTTTTATACATTCCTTTAAATCAGGTTTAAAAAATATTGCAATTTTCAGGTAATCCTGTGCTACACATAAAAATTTATTTCTGGACTTTTTCTTAAGGTTTGTATTGTCTATATAGACAATTTTTTTATCTGTATTTAGTAATTTCCTTTTTGCCAGTGGCAGCAACTTTATTCTATTTTCATTTATATATCTATAAACCTGATGGTAATTGTCTGGATTTTTGCCAGTTTCTTTTTTGAAAATTTCCATTCTCAAAGTATCAAAGGATATATGTTCAATATCAAACCTTTCAGACAACTGCTTATAAAGTGTGGTCTTTCCACTGCCGGAAATACCTATCGGCATTATAATTATTTTCTTATCTTTATTGTTTGCTAAAATATTTTCCAGCAACTTCATACCCCATAACTTAGAAAAATTTTAAAAAATTTCAAGGAGAGGAAATGAATAATATAATTAAAAATCTCAGACCTTATCCTATGGAGGAATTAAATAGAATAAAAGCCGAACTGAAGAAAAAAGGGGTCAAAATTTATGATTTTGGGACAGGAGACCCAAAAGAGCCAACAGACCCTAAAATAAGACAGGCTCTTATTGATGCAGTTCCAGAGGTCAGTCAGTATCCTTCTGTTGCAGGTAGAAAAGACCTGCGGGAAGCCATATCAAAATGGTTTGAAAATAGATTTGGAGTTAATCTAAATCCTGATACCCAAATAATCCCCTCTAACGGTTCAAAAGAAGCAATATTCCATTTTCCACTGGTTTTTATAAATACTGATGTTCCAGAAAAAAGAAAGGTGATTTTTGGAACTCCAGCATATCCGGTGTATGAAAGGGGAACTCTTTATGCCAACGGGGAACCTGTTGCTATTCCATTAAAAGAAGAGGATAAATTTTTGCTTAGACTGGATAAAATTGATAAATCTATACTGGAAGAAACCCAGATAGTCTGGCTTAATTATCCACATAATCCAACAGGAGCAACAGCTTCACTTTCTTATTTTGAGGATATGTATGGGATTTGCAGGGAATACGATATTATCCTGTGTTCAGATGAGTGCTATACTGAGCTTTATTTTAATGAAAAACCTCCTTCTGCGTTGCAGATAGGAGTTGAAGGAATTGTTGTTTTTCATTCCCTTTCAAAAAGAAGCGGATTAACCGGATACAGAACAGGTTTTGTTGCTGGTGATGAAAAGATAATCTCAGAATATAAAAAAGGTAGAGCTTCCTTTGGAGTAGCCACTCCGGATTTTATACAGGCTGCGGCCAAGGTTGCATGGTCAGATGAAAAACATGTTGAAGAAAGAAGGAAAATTTTCAAGGAAAAAAGGGATATATTCATAGAATTTTTTGATAAAATCGGGCTGGAATATCTGTATCCTGAAGCAACTTTTTACTTCTGGATAAAAGCACCTAAAGACATGTCTGGGGAAGAATATGCAAAGCATCTGCTAAATTATGGAATTGTTGTATCTCC
>JALWLQ010000016.1 GCA_027084095.1 Persephonella sp. | reverse complement strand
TTCTTGGGTCCTTTTGTTTGTTTTCCATTTTTTCTTCTCCTTGATATAATTTCTTTACTCCCAAATAACCAGTAAAAAGGCAAAGAAGGGGCGGCAACCCCTCTTTGTCTTACCCCTCAATCACAAAGTAATCTCCCTTTCTTATGGATCCTGTCAGGTCATAGAACCCAGCAAAAACACTTTTGCTTATGTTTTCTTTTCTTAGTCTTTTCACTTGCTTTACAGCTTCAGCTTTTACCTCTTCAAAGAATACTTTAACTACTCCTGAAGTGTAAGGTATTGTTTGGGTTGCTTTGAATACTCTCATTGCTTTTGACCTCCTTGTTTAGTGTTATTAGATAATATATGACATCAAATATAAAATGTCAAGTATTTAATGGCAAATATAATACATAAAATACTTGCATTACAAAAACAGAATACATATAATTAAAGAAAAAGGTATAGGAGTAAAGATATGGAAAGACCACAACCACAAAAAAGAGCATTATCCCCTAAGCTTCAATTAAAAAGAATGACAATAAATTTACCAGTAGAACTTGCAGATTGGTTAAAAGCAAAAGCACAAAAAGAAAAGAAAAGTATTTCTTTCCTGCTTACTGAGTTACTTGAGGAAATAAAAGAAAGTAAACAAGGTTAAAAATAAGCTATGAATACCATTTATAAAGAAAAAGCTTTAGAAAGGATAAGCATAGCAAATTGGCAAGTAGAAAATAACAAGATAAAGACTTTAGGTTCCACTTTATACTTTGCCTTGTTTAACTATATGCAATATATATTAGGAGAAGCTCCACAGGGAAAATGGAAACACATAGGAATATTGAAACCCTTTCTCAAGGCTTGTATTACGAAGAATTGTTTTGACCGTTTAACTCTCAGAAAGCTTTCAAATGCTTATGAAGATTTGTATCAATATAGAGTTAAAGCCGATTACTCAAATGAGGAGTTTACAGAAAAAGAAAAAAGAGAGCTTATATCATTATTTGAACTTTTAAAAGAGGTGATTAAATAATGGCAAAAGTGAAAGATATACAATTAATTGCAAATCTTTTGGAAAACCTTAATAAAGTTACAGGCATACAAAATATAGAAATTACAAACACCCCTGACGATGTAGAAGCAGATATAGGACTAAAAATAAGGTTGAAAAAAGGGTATGACTGGATAGATATAAACCATAAGATAAATGATATTGTATGGGATATTTTTGATAAAACAGGGGAATATCTAACAGTTTATAGGGAATTTGAAAAAGGTTCATGCTAAAAGGTTTCAGATATGAGTAAGACAATAGAACTATCCAAATACTTAATGTTATTGAAGGAGATTAACAATCTTCCTGAAATAGAAACAGCCCAAATAATAGAAGCTCCGGAAGAAGATGCAGAGTTTGATTTGTCTTTAAAAATCAAAACCAAACCAAATGTGGATAAATGGCGACTGCAAAGGAAAATCCAAAATATAAGATGGAAATATAGTAGCGAAGTTGAGCCTTTGACATTGTATATAGAGTTTGAAGAATGAATAAGGAACTAAAAGAATTTCTTAAAAAGAATGAGGAATATTTAGAATTATTTAATCAATTCACTTATTCAATGGCTGATGTTTATGAATTAGGGGGAAATTTGCCTTTAGAAATATATCCTAAAGAATTTCAAGATTTTATAGAAAAATGGGAAAAAAAGGCTGAAGAACTAAACCAGATAAAAGATTTAAATAAACAAGCTTCCACATTACTAAAATCTTTAATAGAAGAACTGCAAGAAAAAGGAAATTTATACAACCATTTAAACAACATATATAGAGAACTAAAAGCTTATAAACAATCAAATAAAACCAATTCTTTAACAGATGATTGGGATTATTTCATATCTAATGCAATAGAGAATTTAGAAGAAAGTAGAACTCCTCTACAAAAATATTATGAACACATTAAAATAGATAGAAAGCTAATAAGACAAAAAAAAGAAATAAAATTCCCATTAAAAGATTTGGAGAAATTATTAAATCCACTTATTCTCAAAAAAACTTTATCTAAGGAATTAATAAGAAACTTAAGACAAGAATTCAGGAGTAAGCGACTTAAAGAACTATCGGAAATAAAAGAAAAAAAAATAAAAGATAAAGAAAATTTTATAAAAACCTTCACTGCCAAAATGAACGAAGAAGATGAATTCATACAAAGCCTTACAGATAAAGAAGTATCTTTAGCTTACTTTTATCACCCATTGGAAATATATGGAGAAAAAGATATCCATTTAATTCAAGATTTAATCAATGATTATTTATCACAAAAACTAAATATAAAAGAAGAAAATATTTATCCTTTCATAGACAAAGCAATTGTAAAAGATGGAATAACTAACGAATTACAAGAAGAAGGAATTTTTGTAGAGTTGACAGAAGAAACAAACGAGGTTGTATCCAAAATCTTAAAGCTTTTTGATGGTAATAGGCTTATATATATAAAATTCGATAGAACTGAAATTTTTGAAAGAATACTAAACAAATTCCAATCAGAAGCTGAACAAAAAAGAAAAGAACAAGAATTTAAAGAAAAAAATACAGAAAAATTTTACAAATCCTACAACAAAAACAAAACACAGCTTCCTATATTACATTTTATATCAAGGAATAACCCATATTTATTAACACCGGAAATATTACGAAAAAATAAAGAATTTAAAATAAACTCATACTGGAGTAGTTTTATTCTTCAAGCAACTAAAGATGTAGAAATTTTTGAACCTAACGATATAAAAAACTTACTTGCTATCTTGTCTATAAAGTCAGCATACATAGAACACTTAAAAAAAGAAAAATTACCAGATGACGACATATTAAAAATTTTAGTAATTGATGGATTTAATATTCCTTTACCTATGGTTGCTGAAATAAGAGAAATTTCAAAGAGAAAAGAAAACTATCAAAGAATTATAAACAGTATAGACAAAGCCCAAAAAATACAAATCAAAGGTAAATTATCCGTTGATATAAAAGGAGAACCTTTAGAAGTAAAAAAAGCATTTTCTTTTATTAGTGAATACGAGGAAATCACTTACAAAAACAAAAAAGCTTTAAATATTAAACTATCCCCCACGGTAGCAAAACTGCTAATTGAAAAAAAAGGTAGATATTACAACAGGAAATTAATTAATAATATTCCAGACAATCTTCTACCACTTTACTTTACATTAGACAATTTCAGACTAAATCAAAATATCAAAGAAAAAACAATAAGCAAAAAAGATTTATTAGAAAATTCAAGGCTTGCTTATAGTAAAACAATAGAATACAAACCTTATATGGTAGAAAAATATCTCAAAGACAAATTAAACAAGCTCAAAAATGGAATAACCATAGATAAAAATACTAAAATCAAGCTAATAAAGGATTGGGAAGAAGTTGAAATGTATAACGGAGAAGAAGGAATAAAAATAATTTTTGCAGACTAAAACCCTACACTCTCAATTCCAAAACCCTACACTCTCAATTCCAAAACCCTACACTCTCAATTCCAAAATGCACCTCTAACCCTTGAAAATCAACAACTTCATTTAGTCTTAATATTCTTAATAGCCTTAAGGCTATTATTCAGGTCTTTTTGACCTGAAAATATTTAGAAAAATGTAAGGAAAGTTGAAAATGGAAAGTGGATTAAGAAGGGTCTTCAGAGGGAGATATAGGAACGAAAACGGAGAAATTCTTATCCAGGCTTTTACCGAAGGTTATAACCTTTATTACATGGAAGCCATATCAGTAATTTCTTACACTTACTCAAAAATACGCATTGTAGATTTCAAGATAGGGACTGATAAGTGGGATATTATCGACTTTGAAAAGGAAGTGAAAGAAAATTTTTCTTTAGAAACCATAAAAGAGATATGGGATAGGGATTTTTTAAATAAATGGAAAAAGGGGAGGATTTAAATATGGAAACCTTAAACGAAAAAATCCAATCATCTCCTGGATTAATTTTAAAGTTGCTGGATAAAGCAGGTTGGAACTATAAGAAAGTGGGAAATGTGTATATGGGTGCTTGTCCGGTTTGCAAAAATGGGACCAGAAGCCCAAATACGAAATTTAATTTAGATACTAATTCCTTTAAGTGTTTCAATGATAGCTGTGGGGCTTCTGGGGGATTAAAGGAGTTGGCTGAGAATTTAGATATAGATTTTAGGGAATTTCTAATAAATGAGGGAATTTTAGAAGATAAAAAGTTACCTGAGAAAGACAAGCAGTATCAAGGCTTTGGGAAGAATGAAATGCAAAATAAAGGGGTGATTACCAATGAAGAAAAAAGAGAAAGAAAAATAGAAATAGATTTAGAGAAAATATCAACAGCTGTATTGGATGAAGAAGTTAGGAATTATCTTCTGTCAAGGTATATAGATCCTGGAGCTGTAAAAAGTTATGTAAGAATGGTAAGACCTGAACAGGATAAATCTTTTAGTTATTTAGAGAACTACTTCAAAGAAGGCTATAAATTACTTATTCCAGCTTTTGACTATAAAGGGAATTTGAAATCAGTAAAAATAAGAAATGTAAGAAATGGTAAAGAACCAAAGGTTAAGAACTTAAAAGGATTGAAGCAATCGGCAATTGGTATAGATAGGTTAAAAGAAAGTATAAACGATTATGTAATAGTAGTTGAAGGGGAAATTGATTATCTGACAGGTGTTTATTTATCCCCGGGTGATGATTTTATCGCTATACCATCTTCTACATATACCTTTACAACTGAAGAAAAAGAGGCTTTACCTGAAAAAGTTATTTTACTCCTTGATAATGATGAAGCTGGAAAATCTGCAACGGAAAGAATAGCAACAGACTTAAAAAAAGAGGGGAAAAAAGTTTACATAGGTCAATATCCAAAAGGGATTAAAGATTTAAATGAGCTTTTAGCAAGATATGAAGGAAATACAGATAAAGCTTTAGAAGAACTACAAGAAATTTTATTTATGGCATATCAAAATCCTTTTACTCTTACAAAAACACTTAAGGAGACAGGAAAATCTTTAATAAAGAGATTAAGAAATAGAGTTGAAGAAGCTGAAAAAGAGGGAAAAGAAAGACCTGAACCATTAGCATTTAAGACGGGATTGGATTTCCTTGATGAGTTATTAGATGGTGGACTAAGAAGAGGATTATATGCAATAGCGGGTCAGCCTGCTATCGGTAAAACTTCTTTTATTTTAGCACTTGCTAAACACTTGGCTGAGAATGGAAATAATGCCTTGATTTTTAGTTTAGAAATGACAGACGAAGATTTATTAATCCAGCTTCTAAGTTGGCTTACAGGGGTAAATAAAAGAAGGATATTAGATGAAACAGTAAATAGATTTGAACTTGAAGAAATAGAAGAAGCCATGAGTAGTAGCATCTTTGACCATATTTTTATAGATACGGAAAGCAGGACTATAGAAGATATAGAAAAAAAAGTTATTGATACTTTAAATGATGTAGAAGGTAGTCGTTTGGTTGTTTTTGTTGATTATCTTCAGCAAATCAAACCCAGTAAAGAATTATTAAAAAGCGATTATAGATTACAAATGAAAGATATTAGTTATAAGCTAAAGGAGATAGCAAATAGATACAACCTCCCTCTATTTGTTATATCTTCAACCCAAAGAGATGGATATAATTCAGGTAGTAATAAGGATAAACAATCCAATAAAAAAGAAAAATCAGAACCAAACTATATAGCAATGTTTAAAGAAAGTGGAGATATAGAGTATAGCCTTTATGCTGGATATTACTTAGATTATCCATCAAAGGAGGATCTGGGAGGATTTGTAAAATCAGATGGAGAACTTCCTATTAAAATAGTTAAGGTTAAATCCAGATTTGGCAGTGTTCGAGATAAAGACCATAAACATATATATAAGATTGCTATTCTTGATTTTAAAAGCGGAGAGCTTCAGGAGTATATGCCTATTTAGAGAATATTTATTAAATTATGGGTCCTTTTGGAAAGCCGGATGCAAGGGTTCGCCACCCCACAGCTGCAGAGAGAATTTTAATCCTGAAAAATTCAATGCTGCTGCAAATAAAGAAGAACTAAAAACCCCGTCTTTTACTTTTTTTACCTTTCAGGTGTCTTTAACTAAGTTTAGATTTTTAGGGGTGTCTTTTACTTTTATCCCCCGTCTGTCAGTTTTGGTAAGTTTTATACACCGTCTTTAACTTTCTTTAAACTTTTAGGTGTCTGTAACTTTTTGTAGATTTAGAGGGGGATGTCTTTAACTTTTTTAAGTTTTTGCTGTTATATAGTCCGAAGTTTCAATTTCAGGAAGAGCTGAAATCCTGAATTTACTGTATATATTGTTCACAGTTTCAATTTAGATAAGGCTAAAACTATTGAAATTACTGTATATATTGTTCACGAAGTTAAAGAATCTACTGTATAAATAGTTCACCAGGTTGAAAATTTACTGTATATATAGCCCGAAAAGTTTAAAAACTTGGTTGTATAAATAGCTTGGGAAAAATAAGCAGCTGTATAAATAGTTCACAGAAATTAAGAGTTTAACAAAAAATTTAATTTGGCCATCTACCCGTTACCCTGCACCGGGTAGACTGTCTGCCAACGGTCAAATGGAGGCAGGGACTCCTCCCGTTGACAGCGCCAATAATAATATATGTCTTAAAAAAATATGATGTAAAGATTAATTTGACGTTTTTATTAGAAAAATTCAAATTAAAAATAAAAGCTGAGGGAGAATATGAAAAAAGTATTTTATATCGTTTGTTTGATATTGTTTTTTATTTTTAATTTTGGATTTGCAGGTGAAAATATTGAAGATATAGACGGTAATGAGTGGATAAGTTTTGAAGAAAGTTACAAGTATGGATTAGTAACTGGGATACTGTTAGGTGAATATATAGTTTATGAAAATGTATTTGCCCAGGAATCTATAATTTTTGAAAGAGTTACTAATTATTTAAACAATGAGGAAAATCTTGAAAAATTTTTTAAGAAATTTGATTTACTACATTCAACTATAAAAGGTAAACATTGTAAGGATTTCAATTACGATATAACAACTATAGCTGCTTATTTTAAAGAACTTTTAAATATGAAAAAAGGAAGCCTTAATGAGAAAGAACAAATTATCCTATCTGCTATAAAACAAGTAATTTCACTGCCTCCAGAGAAACTAAAAAAGATGAAAAAAGAAAGTCTTGGTGCATTATATACTTTTGCAAGTGTTGGATATTTTATTTTCATAACGCAATATAAGGAACATAAGTTAAGAAATAAAATGCAAAAAATATTTATAACAGGATTGCCGGTTGGTCAAATCAAAGATGGATTAGATGAATTTTACAAAGATTTTTCTAATAGGAAAATAAAAGTCAAGGATGCAATTTTTATAATTCTTAGACAAATAAACGGAGAGGATGAAGAAGTAATAAAACATATTATTAGATATTTAAAGACTAATAATATTGAAAACTTATTAATAAAAGATGAAAAAGGCAATGTAAAAAATATTATCGTATTTCCTCCTTGATCTTGGTTACGTTAGATTAAAAGCGAATTGTAGATAATGAAACTACTGTATATAGTCCGAAGAAATTAGTGGGAATGAGACCTTTTGCAAGGGAAAAGGCAGGTGCTGTACAAGAATGCTGCAGCATTCAGGAGCGCGGGGATATCCCCTCAGACACCTGCCAGTAATAATATAAGCCCAAACCCAAAACCTGAAAAGAGCTATAAAAATGTTGCCGTTTTTCCTTATTATTAGAGTTTCTAAGAAAATGTTGTCGGATTATTTTATGGTTGTTAGGTTAAAAGGTTAGGAAGGTTGTTAAAGGTTAGATAGGTTCAGGTTGTAAGGTATAGAAAGTAGAGGTTATTTTAAAATATCAAAAAGCTTTATAAATGAATACAGAAAGATGTTTTG
>JALWLQ010000015.1 GCA_027084095.1 Persephonella sp. | reverse complement strand
AAGAAGTTGTTATCTATCTCACAAGAGGAACAAGAATAACAGGAAAAATCCTTGAAGCAGACCAGTTCACAATACTCCTTGATGTTAATGGTGAAAAACAGCTTGTTTATAAACATGCAATAAGCACTATCGTTGCAGAAACTTAAAACCTATATATATTTTGCAGTATGAGATGTATTTTAGTAGGTGTAAAAACCCCTGATAAAACAGAAAAAGAGCTTAGATACTCTTTAAATGAGCTGGAAGGGCTTGTTGAAGCCCTTGATGGCATCACAATAGGTAAACTATATCAAAAAAGGGAGCATCCAGACCCTGCCACATATATTGGAAAAGGAAAAGTAAAACAGCTTAAAGAACTTGCTGAGGGAACTCAGGCAGATACAATAATCTTTGATACCCAGTTAACTCCGGTTCAGATTACAAATATAGAAAATATAACAGGGGTTAATGTCTTAGACAGAACAGACCTTATACTCTCTATATTTTCGGAAAGGGCAAAAACAAAACAGGCAAAACTTCAAGTTGAGCTGGCAACACTTCAGCATGAGCTTCCAAGAGTATATGGACAGAAAGGGAAAGCACTCTCCAGAATTGGCGGTGGTATGAAAACGAAAGGTGCAGGTGAAAAATTAGGTGAAATCAAGGTCAGAAGAATTAAAGAAAGAATAGCAAAAATAAAAAAAGAACTGGAATACATTAAAAAGCAGAGATACCAGCAAAGGAAATGGAGAAACAAAGATATTAACCTGCTTAAAGTTGCCCTCGTAGGCTATACCAATGCAGGTAAATCCAGTCTACTTAACAGGCTTACCAAAAGGGAAGCATTTATATCAGACCAATTATTTGCCACACTGGACACTAAAACATCTTATATAGTATTTCCTGATATCGGAAAAAAAGTGGTCATCACCGATACAGTTGGATTTGTAAAGGATATGCCCAAAGAAATAATGGATGCTTTTATGGCAACCCTTGAAGAAGTAGAAGAAGCAGACCTTATACTCCACGTTGTTGATGTATCAGATGAAAACTGGCAGGAGAAGTTAGAAGCAGTGGAAAAAATTCTTAAAAAAATAAAAGTTGACCATAAACCTGCTGTTGTGGTGCTTAATAAAGTTGATAAGCTTGTTCCATCCCCTGAGTTTTTAGATGAAAGTCAGGAGCATATTCTTACAGGAAACAGAGAAACCATCACCATATCCACAGAAAAAGGCTGGAACCTTGACAAACTAATGGAAATTCTGAAAAAATATGCCAATGAAAAAAATCTGGTAAATGAACCGTCTGGAGGGTTAAATGGGTGAATGTATCTTCTGTAAAATAATAAATAAAGAAGTTCCAGCAGACATAGTTTATGAAGATGATATTATGGTGGCTTTTAAAGATATAAATCCTCAAGCAAAAGTTCATATACTTCTTGTTCCAAAAGAACATATCCCAAATAATCTTTATCTGGAAGGAAGGCACAAGCCTGTTATTGGGCATATTATCCTCAAGGCAAATGAAATTGCTAAGCAACAGGGAATTGCAGAAACTGGTTTTAGGCTTATTGTAAATACAGGTAAAGATGCTGGCCAGGAAGTATTCCATATTCACTGGCATTTACTTGGAGGAGAACCACTGGGAAGGTTGATATGCAAGTAACGGAAGAAAAGAATGATAAAACAGTAAAAGAAGTAGATACAAGGGGTATGTTTTGCCCAACCCCACTTATATTTGTATCCAAAGAACTTAAAAAAATTCCTGTCGGAAAAAGATTAAAAGTTCTTGCCGACGATAAAGCCTTTAAAAAAGATATAAAAATCTGGTGCCATGATACAGGAAATAGCCTGATATATCTTAATGAGGAAAACGGGGTTATCACAGCTATTATTGAAAGAGGAAAAGGTTGGCACGGGGATACTCTACTTGAAAAGATTAAATTTTATGCGATTGGAGTAAAACTCCATTTTTTTGAATATTTTTTCCGAATTTTTAAATCTGCTGGTCCCAAATATATAATAACCTTTATGTCTATTCCTGAAGGTTTCAGAGCAATAGAATTTTTAAAGAAAAGAGGAATAACAGACTTTACAACCCTGCCAGTACCTGATGAAATCTATGAATTCTGTGGTGTTGTCATAGGGTTTAAAGACAAAGACAGAGCTGTTGAGATATTCCACCTACTCAAAGAGAATAAATTTGGAGTAGAAAATATACATATCGTTGATAGAAAAAGAAAATATCCTATATTAGAAGTTTAAGACTTTTTCTTTAATTGGTCTATCCTGAATACAGTTTCTGAAGGATGACAACAACTTTTCAGGTTAATATTCATATTGTTCACAATTGTGTTATAAGCATCAATAAAATTCATAACCTGCCCGCCGAAACCTTTACTGAACTTTTGTGCATCTTCTTTGGAAGCAAAAGGAATTACACTTGGGCTACAACATGGCACAGCAGAACTCCCCACCACATACCATGCATTTAAAGCACTAATTGGGTTTTCTGTTATAAAATCATATGTTATTGCCGAAACTTTTTTGTCTTCGTATCTGCTATGGAGTAAAAATCCACAATGCTCACAGCATGTTTCAACAACTTTTGTGTCTTCTATAGTAATTCTATAAGGATAAGCTCGGGTAATAGGTTTTTCACATATAGGGCAGGTATCTACCATAAGTGCCTCAGTTTCTTCTTTATCGTTAAGCAAAACAGCCCCATGCTTCCTTTTTACGTACCCTTCTTGTTCCAACTCTCTTACATCTCTATAGATAGTCATTTCTGAAACGCCAAATATATTACTGAGCTCCTTTACAGATGTTTCCTTTTTATTTCTTAATATTTCTAAGATTTTTTCCTTCCTACTCATCTTTCTCTCCTTAAAGACTTCCTTTTGTTGAAGGTGTATCATTTCTTCTTGGGTCTTTTTCTATAGCATTTCTTAATGCAACTGCAAGTGATTTTGTAAGTGCTTCAGCTATATGGTGGAGATTTCTACCTGTTAAGGCTTTAAGATGAACTGTTATACCTGCTGACAGAAC
The DNA here is from genome assembly GCA_027084095.1 of Persephonella sp. GTDB lineage: Bacteria > Aquificota > Aquificia > Aquificales > Hydrogenothermaceae > Persephonella_A. The sequence continues at coordinate 4,919 of JALWLQ010000015.1, read as the reverse complement.
AAGCCCTTTAAAAAACTCCTCCATCAGCTCAAAATCAAACTCTGTAATTTTTCCCCTTAATCCCATATCATCATAGAAGAACAATGGCCTACCAGATAAATCTACAGCACACATTGCAAGGGCTTCATCCATAGGTATGATTGCACTTCCAAATCTTCTTATACCTTTTTTGTCTCCAAGAGCCTCTTTTATGGCAAGCCCTAAAACAATTCCAACATCTTCCACAGTATGATGATGGCTTACATGTATATCCCCAGACGCCATAACCTCAAGGTCAATTAAAGAGTGTTTTGAAAAGGTTTCTAACATGTGGGTTAAAAAACCCACTGGTGTATCAACGTTATATTTTCCTGTTCCATCCAGATTTATAGAAAGTTCTATCTGGGTTTCTCTTGTTTCTCTTTTTATTGTGGCTGTTCTCATCTTTTTACCTCATTTGTTGTTAATCTACTTCCCCTTTTGTCTTCTCCTTTCACAGGTAAGACTTCGCACATTTCGGACAGTCTGGAAGCTATTGAGCTTCCCATTCTTTCCTCAAGGGTATTTTCCAGAATATCTTCATCTCCTTTTTTCTGGGATTTTAATTCAATATTTGATGTAATTATTATAGGTTTTAGCTCATTATATCTATTGATAATAATATAATGCAATATATCCCTTGCCCAGTCTGAAAGTCTTTCTGAACCAAGGTCATCCAGAACAAGAATTGGTGTTTCTATAACTTCTTCAAGAATTTCTCTTGCTGAGGCTGAGCCATCAAAAGAAGATTTAAGCTTAAATAAAAGTGAACGGGTATCATAAAAAAGCCCTACCACTCCTTTTCTCCTAAAAAACTCTTTTAAAATCCCAATTGCGAGATGAGTTTTTCCAACTCCGGGTTTTCCAACAAGAAAAAGACCTTTTCCTTTCTGATAGTCATCCGAGTTTATATAATCTTCAATTCTCGTCAAAATAAATCCATGACCATGCTTTTTGCTTGGAATAAAATTAGCTAAATCTTTGTCTCTGTATCTGTTAGGAATATTCATTCTTTTAAAAAGTGTATCCGTTATATCAGTATATCTACAAACACATTTCTTAACACCATTTTTTTCAATAATCCAACCAAGCCCACCACATATAGTACATTCGCTGTTGTCCATAGGGTTCTCCACAAAGTTTTAAAATATAAGATATAATTTTTGTGTGAATTTAACAAGATTTTTAAGAGGATTTTTCCTTTGGTTCCTTTCTTATCGTTCCATTATCCCATAAAATATCATTTCTATAAATTCATCAGGGTCTTCTATTATACGTCCCTCTTTTTTAGATATAACATAAGCAAATACTTTTGCCTGAATAGAACCTAAGAAAAACATAGCCACTTCTTCTGGATTTAGGTTCCTTTTGATAAATCCTTCTTCCTGACCCTGTTTTACAATGGTGGATATTTTTTCTTTATAACTTTGCACAAACTCATTAAGAAGTTCTTTAAACTGGGAATCTTCAGACCTTGAGAATTCAAAACATAAAACTGGGACAGCCCCTCTTGTATCCTCAAGAACTTTTATATGAGCTTTTAATAGAAATTCCAGTTTTTCTTTGACAGTTTCTCCTTTTTCAACAGCTTCTATTGCACTTCTTGAACATTGTGAAACATAACTGTTGATAATCTCCAGAATTATTTCATCCATTGATTTAAAATGTTTGAATATTGCGGCATCTGTAATTCCCAGTCTATCGGCTATATTTTTTGCAGTAAATTTTCTTAATCCTTCTTTAACTATTATTTCAGCACCTATTCGGACTATCTTCTCTTTAGTTGTAAGATTTTCCATGCTTTCAGTGAACATTACTTTTTTCCTCCACTGCCATTTCAATCATCTTCAAAAAATCTTCTATAGAAACAAGAGCCCCTGCTGCATTTCGATGGCCTCCTCCACCTAAAATCTCTGCCAATTCGAGAGCATCTGGTTTTTGACCTGTATTGCTTCTAAAGCTAAATTTAACATCAGTTCCTGAAAAGTTAAAAAGTGCAACAGCCTGATTGTATTTTGTAGCAAGGATATTCCCAATTTCAGACTGAAAGAAGTTTGTATTAAAGCCCTTAACTATGTAGTCTCCTATCTTAAGTGGTGTTTCTTTTGCCCTTTCCACAAATCTGTTTATTAGATAATCGGAAAAAGAAGCAATTATTTTACCTTTCTCAATGAGTTCCTCTATTGGTTTATCTAAAAGTTCTAATACTTCTTGCGGTTTATTTGCTAAAGGCAGGAGATAAAGATTTACATACTTTGTTTTTTCTCCATATTTCCATGTCCAGATGTCCTGGTCTTCCACGTATTTAATAATCCATGGTGGTTCAGAACCAAATATATATTTCCATGTTAGTGAAGCTCCTGATTTGGTATTATCAAATACATACTCAAAGTTTGGATATTTTTTTGCAGTTTCCTCAAGGATTTTTTTCACACTGATGTGGTGGTCTATGTTTATGACTTTTTTTGCTTTTTGAAGGAGTTTTTCTAAATCCTCTTTTCTCAAGGAAAAATCAACTATATAAACAACAGTATCTTTATCTACATTTTCAAAGAGCTGATTTAACATATCATCATCATATCCATGTTCAAAGGGAAATAACTTACAATTTGGATATTTCTTTAATAAAACTGCTGCAGCTGTAGTTCCATCTGTACAATTGCCATGATATACACATACAACTTTTTCCATACTTCCCTCGGTAGAGTTAGGTATAACTAACTTTAAAAAATTTTTTCATAAATTTCAATACTATCCGAAAACTAATATTGCATACCAAAGGAAAAGTTATTCATTTTTCTTAAAAATTTTTAATTTGACATATACAACATGTAGGGTTATCATTAATTAAAAACACAACATATAGTGCCTTTACAGGAGGAGTAGCCATGAAAAAATTGCAATTCATTGGGAAAACATCTGTCAGAGATAATATCAGGCTCTCTGAAAACCCAAGATATCCCGTATTCAAAGAGATATATACCAAACAGAAAAAAGCTGTCTGGTTTCCTGAGGAATTAAATATACAACAGGACGTTCTTGATTACAAATCTTTAACACCTACAGAGAAAGACCTGTTTGATACATCTGTTGGCTACTTTGCTTCTTCTGAGCTACTGGTTCAAAATGTTCTGGGGAATGGATTTTTCCCAGTTCTGACAGACCCTTATGCAAAAATGAGTTTTTCCACACAGATGTTTATGGAAAATATTCACTCAGACTTTTTTGAGATAATTCTTAACTCCTTTGAGATGGACAGAAAAAGAATTTATAACATAACACTGGAGGATAAATTACTTCAGGAGAAGCAGGAGCTTATTATTAGAGCCGTTGACAGAATTACTTACGGAAAGGCTGACCCTGACACACTTGAAGGTAAGAAACAGATATTAACGGCAATCCTACTAAACAATATTATTCAGGAAGGTATGTTCTTCTACTCAGCATTTGCCCATTTCTTTGCAATGAAAGATACAGGAAAGATGAAAAATGTTGTTTCAGGAGTTGAATTAATACTAATTGATGAATCCCTGCACCTGCAAAATGGTATAGAAGCTATACTTACCATTGTAGAGGAAAATCCTGAAATAGTAGATGATGAAAAGTTTGTTGACAATATTAGAGAGACAATCATTGATGCTGTTGAACTGGAGCTTAATTACCTGAAAACAAAATTTGGAGGAACAACTATATTTGGTGTTTCTTACAAGGAACTGGAAAAATACATGAAATACATAGCTGACAGAAGACTGGAAGAGCTTGGATTTGACCCTCAGTTTAAAATAGACCAGAACCCACTTAAGTTCCTGCAAAAAGAAGACGTAAAGAAAATTGTTAATTTCTTTGAAGTATCCAATACAGAATACCAGAATTTCTAAAAGATAAAAGATTTATTATGAAAATGGTTAAAACGGAAAAAGGCTATTTTTATAAGAAAATATGTTTCTATTGCGGAAAGGAATTTCTTGGAAATATAAAAAGGAAGTTCTGCAGTTTTGAGTGCAGTATTAAATATAGGAGTGAAAATATATCTTATAATTTGAAATGTAAAAATTGCGGAAAAAATTTTAGAGGGCATAATCCACGTCAATTTTATTGTCACACGTGCAAAGAAAATTTAAAAACGCGTATATGCCAAAAATGTGGAAAAGTTTTCAAAGTTAACAAAGTTTTTGAGAAACAAAAATTTTGCAGCAAAGCTTGTGAAAGAAAATACAATTTTAATGAACACATATTTGACGAAATAGAAACATTTGAACAGGCTTACTGGTTTGGATTTTTAATGGGAGATGGTCATATAAGATATGATATTAAACGAAATGTAAGAGAACTAATTTTGGGATTATCGGAAAAAGATTATCCCCATATTATAAAGTTTATAAAGTTTTTAGGATTTCAAGGCAAAAATATACCTATAAAATACGATAAAAAAAGGAAATCCTATATTCTTAGAGTTGCAAGTAAAACTTTGGTTGAAAATTTAAAAGAAAACGGTTTTCCTGTTAAAGACAAGACACATAAAGCTTATATTCCTGATTTTAAAAAAAATTTTCTAAAGCAAGCTGCAATCTTAGGTCTCTTTGATGCCGATGGTTCTGCTTTTGTATCAGGTAAGGTCTTTTACATAAGCTTGTGTGGAACAAAAAGTGTGTGTGAAACTTTTTCTGATTTTATGGGGATAGAAGATAAATTCATAAAAAAAATAAAATCAACTAACATTTATGAAGTTAAAGTAGGAAAGCAAAAGAGAGAACTTATTTATAAATTCTATAAAAAACTATATCAGAATGCTCCTATTTATTTAGAAAGAAAAAAAGCCGTTTTTGAAAAGTTTTTAAAGAGTAAATAATACAAGGAGGTTATTCATGCAAAGGATAGTTGTTAAGAGGGATGGAACAGAA
>JALWLQ010000014.1 GCA_027084095.1 Persephonella sp. | reverse complement strand
CTCCCATACAAGATGGTGAAGTCCCCTTTCGGAGATATCACCAATATACATGGCAGGCCTTGCACGGACGTGGTCAAGGCCTTCAACCACATCTATTGCTTCAGCTCCGTATTCTTCCTGATGCTTTTTTAATTCTTCTGACAAGTTTTTACCTCCTTAATGGTTGTAACGATTGGAAATTTATGCAATTTCCATAGGCATTACAATAGCCTTATATTTTTCATTTTCATCTTCCGGAAGTATGAGTGTCTGGGCATTTGGATTTGTAAATCTGATTATTATTCTGTCCCCATCTATTGCCTCAATTGCTTCTATCAGGTATCTTGCATTAAATCCTATAGAAAATTCCTCCCCTGAGTATTCAATGTTAAGCTCGTCTATAGCCTCTCCATATTCTGCAGAGGTTGATTTAAGCTCAAGTAGATTTTCTCTAAGGGTTAGTTTTATAGGTTTAGGGTCTCCTTCTATAATTGCAGAAACCCTTTTTACTGCATCAAGGAACTCTTTTTTATCCAGATTTATCTCTATTGAAAACTCTGTAGGAATTACCTTTGTGTAATCTGGAAATGCTCCTTCAAGGAGCCTTGACATCAGTATCCATTCTGGTGTTCTGAAGAATACCTCCTGTCCGGAAGCTGCCATTTCTACATCTTCAAGACCTGTAAGCAGTTTTTTCAGTTCGTTTAAGGCTTTTTGAGGCACTATTATATTTATATCTCCACTTCCATTTCTATTTATTGTGTATAAAGCAAGTCTGTGTCCGTCTGTGGCAACAACATCAATTGTTCCGTCCATTGATTTGAACAAAACACCTTGCAGTGCAAATCTGCTTTCTTCTTTTGATGTGGCATAGGCAGTTTTTGAAATAGCTTTCTGTATCTCATCTCCGGACACTATAAATGCATTATCCTCAGGGAATGGATACATCATAGGAAAATCTTCAGGGGATACTGTGGGCAGATTGTATTTTGTTTTTCCTGCTTTTATCTTAAGGGTATTATCCTCAAGTTTTATATAAACCTCATTCCCCGGTAAAAGACGGGATATGTCTGTCAGTTTTTTTGCGTTTACACAGGCAGTTCCTTCCTGTTCAACCTTTGCAAAAACTGACACAGAAACATGAACCTCAAGGTCTGTTCCCTGAACTATAAGTTTGCTGTCTTTTGCTTCAAGAAGAAAATTAGAGAGTATAGGAAGGGCTGATTTTTTTTCTGTTGCAGATATAGCCTTCTTTAAAACATTTTGAAAATCAGTTTTATCTATTAGTAATTCCAATTTTAGAATTACCTCCACATATTTTGATATATTTTACCATTTTTGGATTTTCTAAAAGATATGAAGAATTTGGCAAAAAAACCGATTAAACATTCCAGCCTAATTCTCTTAGTAGTTGTAAGCCCTCTGGAGATATGTCTTTCGTAGTCCATGGCTGTGAGAAATCCAGCTGTATAGAGATATCCTCAAACTGGGGAAAGTTTGTCTTAAGATGCCTTATTATTGTATTTTTTATATATTTTTCCAGTGGACACTTAGGCGTCGTAAGGGTCATAATAACCTCAAGTTTATTATCATTAATATGAATTCCCTTAACAAGTCCCAAATCTACTACATTTAAAGGTATTTCCGGGTCATAAACCTCTTTTAAAGAGTTTAAAACATCAATTTCCAGCGTCATAACTAATCCCTATAGACGATTTCTCCTTTATAAAATGTGTATTTTACTTTACCAATTAATT
>JALWLQ010000013.1 GCA_027084095.1 Persephonella sp. | reverse complement strand
CCCTTCCAGGAAAACTGGCAGACTGCTCAGAAACAGACCCAGAAAAATGCGAACTGTTTATAGTTGAGGGTGAATCTGCCGGCGGTTCTGCAAAACAGGGAAGAGACAGAAGAACGCAGGCAATTCTTCCATTAAAAGGTAAAATTCTCAATGTTGAAAAGGCAAGAATAGATAAAATCCTATCCAATGATGAAATCAGGTCTATCATAAACGCAATTGGAACAGGAATAGGCCTTGGAACAGAAGAAGATGAAGAAGGATTTGACCTTAGCAAACTGAGATACCACAAAATAATCCTCATGGCAGATGCTGACGTTGACGGCTCACACATAACAACCCTGCTACTAACCCTGTTTTACAGATACTTCCCCCAAATAATAGAAAATGGATTTTTATACATTGCACAGCCACCACTTTATAAACTGAAAAAAGGCAGGTCAGAGATATACGTCAAAGATGATGAAGAGCTGGCAAGGATAATAATAGATTTTGCCTCAGATGAAATTAAGTTTGAGAATGTAAACCTTACAAAAATACAGGTCAAAGAACTGGCAAAGTTAGCAAAAGAGTATGCAGACCTAAAGAAAAGCCTCACAAAGAAAAAAGATGAAAAAGTTGTAGAGGCAGTCTTAGATATTGCAATAAAAGATGATGAGCTTTCAAATGAAGACAGGGTAAAAGAAATCGTCCAGCAATTACAGGAAAAATTAGGGGATAACTACAGTGTTTATTATGAGTATGACCCAATAGAAGGGGAATATGATGTATTCTGCGACAGAAAAGAAAGATTTGGTAAGGTATCCACAAAAATAGATGCCAATTTTCTGACTTCCTTTGCCTATAGGAGACTTCTTGAACTAAGAAAAGAAATAATGAGCATAATAGGAGAGCTTCCTGTAAAGGTTACCTATAAAAACAAAGAAGACACGGTGGATAATCTTGACAGGCTTTATGAAATCATCTGGGAAGCAGGAATTCAAGGGGTAGAAATACAGAGATACAAAGGTCTTGGAGAAATGAACCCAGAACAGCTATGGGAAACAACAATGAACCCAAAAACCAGAAGATTAATGCAGGTTACACTGGAGGACGCTGCACTTGCAGATGAAGTATTCTCAATCCTGATGGGTGATAAGGTTGAACCAAGAAGAGAGTTTATTATGAAATATGCAAGAGAAGTTAGAAACCTTGATGTCTAAATAAAAGGGGCTTTTAGCCCCTTTCCAAAAGGTAATGAAATGGAAAATTTCATAAATCTAACACGCTCTTTAAGTCGGCTAAAGATAATTGATGAGCCCCTTGATGTTAATCTGGAAATTCCCCATCTGGCATATATAGAGATAAAAAAAGAAAAACCTGATGTTCTTTTATTTACAAATCCCATAGATAGAGAAAAAAATATAAAATATCCTATTCCTGTTTTAATGAATGCCTTTGCAGGATTTGATATTACAGAAAAGATTTTTGGCAGGCATCCAGACGAAATAGCAGTAGAAATTGAGAAATTTCTCCATCTAAAACCACCGGAAAATCTAAAAGAAAAATTATCAGCTTTAGGACTTTTATTTAAACTAAAAAATGTTTTTCCCAAAAGAACGAACAAAAAAGGAAAATGTCAGGAAGTAGTAATAACAGGAAATCAGATTGATTTAGACCAGCTTCCTATACTGAAAACATGGGAAAAGGATGGAGGCAGATTTATAACCGCAGGACAGGTTTATACAAAAAGTTTAGACGGAAAATTAAACA
>JALWLQ010000012.1 GCA_027084095.1 Persephonella sp. | reverse complement strand
ATAATCCACAGAAATATGTCAATTGAAGACCAGATGAAAGAGGTTGAAAAGGTTAAAAAAGCAGAAAGCGGAATGATAGTAGAACCGGTAACAATAAAGCCTGACCAGACTGTAAAAGAAGCCCTTGAAATAATGTCTAATTACAAAATATCCGGAGTTCCTGTAGTTGATGATGAAGGAAAACTAATTGGAATTCTCACAAACAGAGACCTTAGATTTTTACATAAAAAAGATTACAACAAACCTGTATCACAATTTATGACAAAGGCTCCTCTTATTACAGCAAAAGAGGGAACATCCCTTGAAGAAGCAATGGAAATTCTCCAGAAACATAAAGTAGAAAAACTTCCTGTAGTTGATGAAGAAGGACATTTAAAAGGGCTTATTACCATAAAAGATATTGTCAAAAGAAAGCAATATCCTAATGCATGCAAAGATGAGCTTGGAAGGCTTAGAGTAGGTGCTGCAGTAGGAACTGGTCCAGATACTATGGATAGGGTTGCAGCACTTGTTGAAGCAGGGGTTGATGTTATTGTTGTTGATACTGCCCACGGACATTCTGTCAGGGTTTTAAAAACTGTAGAACAGATAAGAGGAGAATTTCCTGACCTTAACATCATAGGTGGAAATATTGCTACAGGAGAAGCAGCAGAGGATTTAATAAAAGCTGGTGTTGATGCAGTAAAAGTGGGGGTTGGCCCAGGTTCTATATGCACAACAAGGGTTGTTGCAGGAATTGGAGTTCCACAAATCACAGCTGTGGCAAAATGTGCTGAGGTTGCACACAAATACGGAAAAACAGTTATAGCAGACGGAGGTATCAGATACTCAGGAGATATAGTAAAAGCCATAGCTGCAGGTGCAGACACGGTTATGCTTGGTTCTCTTTTCGCTGGAACAGAAGAATCCCCAGGAGAAAGAATTTTCTATCAGGGTAGAGCCTATAAAGTCTATAGAGGAATGGGTTCCCTTGGAGCAATGAAAGCAAGATTTTCTTCTGATAGATACTCACAGGAAAATGTTGAAAAGTTTGTTCCGGAAGGGATAGAAGGAAGAATTCCATTTAAGGGACCTTTATCTGATATTGTTTACCAGTTAGTTGGCGGCCTCAGGTCAGGTATGGGCTATACAGGAAGCAGGACAATAAAAGACCTGCAACAAAATGGTAAATTTATTAAAATCACAAATGCAGGTCTTAGAGAAAGCCATGCCCACGACGTTTATATCACACAGGAAGCTCCAAATTATTGGATTGATTAGAGGTTGAAAATGGATACTCCATTAACTGCCGTTTTATCGGCAATAGCCTTTGGAGTAGTATCTATATTGATAATATTTTTTTTGGTAAAGGAAATGTATAAACATTATTCAAAAAAAGAGAATGATAACCATGATAATAACAACTAAGAGGTTTATTAAATGAACAAAAAAATTTCTTCTTTTGATATGCTCCTTACACAGGAGCTTACCAACTTAGAGAGATTTATAGTTAAAAGTCCATTGGGGACAAATGAATTCTGGAGTGAATGGCAGGAAAAAACCGGGGAAATTGTAATAACAAAAGCTGCAATAAAAAGAGCTCTCAGAACACATAAAGGGCAACTTTCAGAAGAAGAAATTACTAAACTATCCTCTATGTTAGAAGCTTTCAGAGAAATCGCAGGCTATCTTGAATTACTTAGACAAACAGCCCTAAAAATAAGGGGCATTGATGCTGGAGATTGGGATATTTTAGGTGGAATTGAAGGTGAAAGCGAAGGAGAGGATGATTTACCATTTTAGGAGGGTAAAATGTTTAACGGATATATGACACTGGAAGATGTTGATGTTTCAGGGAAAAGGGTTTTTGTCCGTGTTGATTACAATGTTCCCCTTGATGAACATGGAAACATAGTTGATGATGTCAGAATAAGGGAAACAATTCCAACAATAAACTATCTTATAGACAGGGGAGCCAAGATTATCTTAGGTTCCCACCTTGGAAGACCAAAAGGAGAAAGAAATCCTAAATATTCTCTCTATCCTGTAGCAAAAAGACTGGAAAGACTTCTTGAAAAGGAAGTTAAGTTTTTACCTGATTGTATAGGAAAAGATGTAGAGGAAACAGTAAATTCAATGAAAGAAGGGGATGTTATTCTTCTTGAAAATCTAAGATTTCATCCAGGTGAAGAAAAAAATGACCCTGAATTTGCAAAAGCCCTTGCATCCCTTGCTGATATTTATGTAATAGATGCCTTTGGAACATGCCACAGAAAACATGCCTCAATGTATGGAATAAAGGATTATATCCAGCCTGTAGTAATGGGCTTTTTACTTGAAAGGGAGCTTAAATATTTTGAAAAAGCCCTTGTTAACCCACAAAGACCTGTTATTGCATTCCTTGGAGGTTCAAAGGTTTCCTCAAAACTTGGAGTGATAACCCATCTTTTAGATAAAGTAGATAAGATTTTTATCGGTGGAGCTATGGCATTTACCTTCCTAAAAGCCCAGGGATACGATGTTGGAAGCTCCCTTGTTGAAGAAGATATGTTTGATGAAGCTTTATCAGTTATAGAAAAAGCAAAGAAATTAGGAGTTAAATTTTATCTGCCTGTTGACTTTATCTGTGGACAGGCGGTTTCAGAACAAACACCTGTTATTGAGGTTGCATGGCAAGAAATCCCAAAAGGCTGGATGGGGCTTGATATTGGACATGCCTCTACAACATTGATTAAGGAAATTCTGAAAGATGTTCAAACAATTATATGGAATGGTCCTATGGGTGTTTTTGAACTGGAAAAATTCAAATATGGAACATTTGCCCTTGCCCATGCAATAGCTGAATCTCCTGCCCTATCCATAGCAGGAGGAGGGGATACAGATTATGCAATCCATAAAGCAGGTGTTGTTGACGACATAAGCTACATATCAACAGGTGGGGGTGCTTTTCTGGAACTACTTGAAGGAAAGCAACTTCCGTGTCTTGAAGCTATAACAAGAAAAACCGGAGAGCAGTAGTGGATTTGAATAACTTTGTTCAGACAGCCAAGGAAGCTGCCGTTTTAGGTGGCTATATCCTGAAGGAAAATTTTAAAAAAATCAAAAGAGAAGATGTTGAGTATAAATCAAAGAAGGATTTTGTTACTTATGTGGATAAACTCTCAGAAGAAAGAATAAAAAACTTTATTCTGTCTGTTTATCCAGACCATAGTTTTTTAGGTGAGGAAGAAGGAAGTTCAGGTTCTCAAAGCAGTGAATACAGATGGATAGTAGACCCCCTTGATGGGACAAAAAACTATATAAACGGATTTGAAATATTTGCCGTTTCAGTAGCACTGGAAAAAGATAATGAAATAATTGCCGGAGCAATATATATTCCTATGCTGGACAAACTCTACTGGGCTGGAAAAGGAACAGGTGCCTATATGAACGGCACAAAAATCTCAGTATCAAATCGTCCAGTGGATATGGCTGTTATAGCAACAGGGTTTCCCTTTAGACATCAAGAAGAGATAGATATTTATCTAAAAGCATTTAGAGAAGCTATGATAACTTTTTCTGCTGTTAGAAGACCAGGTGCTGCAGCTGTAGACCTGGCTATGACTGCAGAAGGGGTTTTTGATGGATTTTTTGAGATGAAACTCTCTGTATGGGATATAGCAGCTGGCGTTTTACTGGTAGAAGAGGCAGGGGGTATATTTACCAATTTCAATGGCACCAGAGAATTAGATGGAAATGTTGTAGCTGGTGGTGAAGAAATTCATAAAATACTTTTTGATATTGTTCAGAGGAATTTAGTATAAATGGATTACAGAGAGCAGTTACAGCAGCTTAGGATACAGATAGACCAGATAGATGAAGAAATCTTAAAACTTCTTAATAAAAGGGCAGAGCTTGCCAAAAAAGTAGGAGAAGTAAAAAAAGAGCACAAGCTCCCTATATACGTTCCAAGCAGGGAGCAGGCTATATTCCAGAGATTAGAAGAACTCAACAAAAAATACGGGGAAATATTCCCCACAGACTACATAAAACCTGTTTTCAGAGAAATTATATCTGCCTGCCGCTCAACAGAAGAAAGTTTGAAAGTAGCATATCTGGGACCCAGAGCCACATTTACCCATCAGGCTGCTATTGAACATTTTGGTCAGGCTGTTGAGTTTATTCCTGTTCAAACAATAAAGGATGTATTTGAAGAAATTACAAAAGAAAAAGCAGATTTTGGGGTTGTCCCTGTAGAAAACACAATAGAAGGAATTGTTAACTATACCCTTGACCTGCTTGTTGATTATCCTTTGAAAATCACAGGTGAGGTAATACTTGAGATATCCCTTCATCTAATGGGAATTAATCCAAATCTTAATGAAATCCAGAGAGTTTATTCCCACAGACATGCCCTTGCAGAATGTAGGGAATGGCTCATGAAAAATCTACCTGACGCACAGCTTATTGAGGTAGAATCAACAGCAAAGGCTGCCGAAATGGCTAAAGATGACTATGAAGCGGCAGCTGTTGCAAGTGAAGCAGCAGCAGATATATATGGTCTTCATATAATAGAAAGAAAAATAGATAAACATACCCACAACTACACAAGATTTCTGATAATAGGCAAAGAAATTTCTCCACCTACAGGAAATGATAAAACCACTTTTGTTTTTTCCCTGAAAAATCAGGTTGGTGCACTTTACAAAACCCTTGAGCCCCTATACAAACATGGGATTAATATGACAAAAATTGAATCCCGTCCATCCAAAAAAGAAGCATGGGATTATATATTCTTCACAGACATCGAGGGGCATATAAACGACAAAAAAGTAAAAGCAGCTCTTAATGAGTTAAAAGAAAGCTCTCCTTTCTTTAAAATTTTAGGTTCATACCCTAAAGCTCACTGAATTTGAGTTTTCTATATAGCAATAATCCCAGCAATAGATAAATCACATCCACTGCAAATATACCATAAAACGGAATAACATTGGTAGAAGCCATAGAAGTTAAAAATGCTGTTGCATACCAATAAACAATTATAAGTCCTGCAATAACCCCAATAATATATTTCTTTCTGTTCCATAAAAGAGGATACACAACAAACCCTAAAATAAATGGTGATATTACAGTAGCAACCTTAGAATAAAATTTGCTCCAGTATAAAGAAGCCGGATGTCCAAATTTTTCTGCTATTCGTGCAACCTTATAGAACTGTGTAAGAGATACAGGTTTCTTGATTTTTATCAGTTTTTTTAAACTATTAAGGTCTATTTTCTTATTATAGTCATATTCAGTTAGCTTTCTTATGGTAAATTCAGTAAATCTTTTAAGGTCAATTACTTTAGCATTTTTTATCTTGACAGTTTTACCGACAGTAAATTTTGAACCTTCTATCCTTAAAACAGGGTCAAAATTTTTATTAAACTTAATAATAACAATATCCTTTCCTATCCTTTTATTCAAATCAAGAAAGCCAAAATACATAAAAGTCCTTTTATCCACTGTAACCCATGAATTATATGCAATTAAAGGCTCATTTTGAGGTCTATTTTTTAAAAACAGATAGATTTCCTGAGCTTTCATCTTAGCCTCTGGCATTATAACCTCCAGATTAGCCAGCTGAACAAGGGATAAGAAAACAGGAAAAACAAATAATGTTAAACCCATTTTTCTTAGAGAAATACCATTAAGAAGTATAGGGTATATCTCTCTTCTGTTTATAAGGTCTTTTGCAAGAAGGAAAAATGCAATAACAACAGAAACAGGTAAAATGTAGTATATTTTCTCCGGCAGTTGATATAAGGTATAGAGTGTTATCGCAGAAAAATCCAGGTTTTTTGCTTTTCTAAGCAGTTCAATAAGCTCAACCAGTATGGCAACAATAGAAAAGGAGGGAATTATGACCAGTAAATAAATAGTTAACTTTTTATAAAGGTATCTATACAGTATTTTCAATTTTTATCCTTAAACATGCTGGTATTTATTTGATAGATATGATATATTATTTAAGTTTTTAATCACAGTCAAATAAACACGCTTCCCGCTGCAAAAGGGTTGCCCTTTGTGGTTTTTGGGAGGCGGAAGAATAAACCCTTAGGAGGTAGTATTATGCCATTTGAAATCACAATGAGAGAACTCCTGGAAGCAGGGGTGCACTTTGGTCACCAGACCAGAAGATGGAATCCCAAAATGGCTCCTTACATCTTTACAAAGAGAAATGGGATTCATATCATTGACCTTGCCAAAACAATCCCACTGTTTAAAACAGCATGGGAATATGTAAGGGATGAAGTTGCAAACGGAGCCACAATCCTGTTTGTTGGAACAAAAAAACAGGCACAGGAAATCATCAAAGAACAGGCTGAAAGATGTGGAGCTTTTTACATTAACGAAAGATGGCCTGGAGGGCTTCTTACAAACTTCCAGACAGTTAGAAAATCCATTGACAAACTAAAAAAACTTGAAAGAATGGAAGCAGAAGGGGCATTTGAAATACTTCCTAAAAAAGAAGTTGTAAGGCTCAAAAAGAAAAAAGAAAAACTGGAAAAAATCCTTGGTGGAATTAAGGATATGGAAAGAATTCCTGATATTTTATACATCGTTGATACTGTCAGGGAAGAGCTTGCTGTAAAAGAAGCTAAAAAATTAGGAATTCCTGTTGTTGCAATAGCAGATACAAACTGTGACCCAGACCTTATAGACTATCCAATTCCAGGAAACGATGATGCGATTAAAGCCATTAACCTGATTACAACAAAAATAGCAGATGCAGTTCTTGAAGGTAAATCAATGAGAGAAGCAACTGTATCTGAGGCAGGAGAAATTGAAAGTGTAGAAGCAGAAATGCTCAGAAAAGCAGAAGAAGAAGGCGTTGCTGAAGTAAATGTTGTTGAGTCAGGAATACATGGGGCTAATGCTCCTGAAAAAGAAGAAGCTTTAGAAGAAGCTGTGGATAAAGAAATAAAAGAAGAACTTCCTGAAGAAATTGAAGAAGCAAAGGAGGAGCTTAAATAATGGCAGTAGATGCAAAATTAGTAAAAACATTAAGGGAAATGACAGGGGCTGGCGTTTTAGAATGTAAAAAAGCCCTTGAAGAAACAGGTGGAAACCTTGAGGAAGCTGTTGAGCTTCTCAGAAAAAGAGGAATAGCAAAAGCTGCCAAAAAAGCAGGTAGAGAAACAAAAGAAGGTATTATCCACGCTTATATCCACGCAGGTGGAAGGGTTGGCGTTTTACTTGAGCTTAACTGTGAGACAGACTTTGTTGCAAGAAATGAAGTGTTCAAAGAGCTGGCAAATGAACTGGCACTCCAGATTGCAGCAATGAAGCCACAATATGTAAGCAGGGATACAGTTCCACCTGAAGTTATAGAAAAAGAAGGAGAAATAGCAAGGGAAGCAGCACTTGCTGAAGGAAAACCAGAACATATTGCCGAGAAAATAGCAGAAGGAAAAGTTGAAAAATTCCTTAAAGAAGTCTGTCTCCTTGAACAACCATACATAAAAGATGACAAGAAAACAGTTGAAGACCTGATTAAAGAATACATTGCTAAACTTGGAGAAAATATACAGGTAAGAAGATTCACAAGATACGAAATCGGAGACTAAAACATTGGGGCTCAAATACAAAAGAGTTCTTTTAAAACTTTCCGGTGAAGCATTAATGGGGGATCAAGACTACGGGATTGATCCCCTTTTTATTGATGAACTGGCTGAAGAAGTCAAATCTGTATATGAAATAGGGGCAGAAATAGCCATTGTAATAGGGGGTGGAAATATATTTAGAGGGGTAAAAGGCTCCTCAATGGGAATGGACAGGGCAACAGCAGACTATATGGGAATGCTTGCCACTGTAATGAATGCCCTTGCACTTCAGGATATACTTGAAAAAAAGGACGTTCCAACAAGGGTTATGTCTGCCATTGAGATGAGGCAGATTGCAGAACCATACATCAGAAGAAGAGCCATAAGACACCTTGAAAAAGGCAGGATAGTAATATTTGCAGCAGGGACTGGAAGTCCATTTTTCACAACAGACACAACAGGAGCCCTCAGGGCAGCAGAGATAAAAGCAGATGTTCTGCTGAAAGCGACAAAAGTAGATGGTATCTACGATAAAGACCCTGTAAAACATCCAGATGCAAAACTACTTAAAGAAATAACTTATCTGGATGCAATAAATAAA
>JALWLQ010000011.1 GCA_027084095.1 Persephonella sp. | reverse complement strand
ATGAATGGTCATTACAATAACATTCATTTCCTATACCTTACATAGAATTTAAGACTAATTAGTCTTAAAATAATAATAGATGAGAAATAGAGAAAATTCAAGAAAAAGGAAAAAAAAGGGTACCCCCCTCCCTCAATTTTAAAACTAAATTAAAATTCCCCCCTACCCGGGCTTTTATCTACTTTTATTAGTTATATATTAAAAACTTTTTTCAGGCCTGTCAAGTTTTTTTAATAGTATATTATTAATTCTTTAATTTATGGGATTATATCATAACAGATTAAAAATGCAAGGAATATGCTATAATTAAGTAAAAACTTTGTAGGAAAAACCAATGCAAAAGGAAAAAGGATTTACCTTACTGGAATTATTAGTAGTTATAGTAATTTTATCCCTAATTGCAGCTCTGGTAATTCCAAGAATAACAGGGAGAGTAGATGAAGCAAAGATAGAAACAACAAAAGTCCAGCTAAAAGAACTAAAAAGAGCCCTTGAGATGTATAAGTTAGATAACGGTATGTATCCAACCACAGAACAGGGACTGAAAGCGCTTGTTGAGAAACCTAAAACCCCCCCTGAGCCTAAAAAATGGAAAAAATATCTTGATAGTGTTCCAAAGGATGGCTGGGGAAATGATTTTGTTTATATATCCCCTGCAGAAAAGCATCCATTTGAGCTGAAATCCAAAGGCCCAGATGGTGAGCTGGGAACAGAAGATGATATATCCGTGTGGGATGAAAACTAATTCTGGATTTACACTTCTTGAAGTTGTTGCTGCAGTTACCATATTTGCAATAGCATTTACAGTTTTAATAAAAATCCAGTCTCAGCATATAGCTGACCTGCAAACCCAGTTTAAAAAATTAGAAGCAATGAAATTTTTTAAAATAAAAACCCATAAAATCCCGACTGAAACATTATCAGATAGATTTAGTTTAAAAGAAGAAAAAACCACCATAGATTTTGGTATAAGACAGACAAAATACACAATATTTGATAAAAACAATCATAAAATTCTGGAAATAAAAACCTATGAAAAATAAAGGTTTTACCTTACTTGAGCTTCTTCTGGTTGTAACACTCCTTCTTGTTGTCTTTTCTGTGGTAGGCTCAGTTTTTATATCCGAGATGAAAGGAAATCTCCAGCTTACAGCAAAAATTAATCAGTATATTCAGTATCTTTCAGTAAAAAATCAGCTTACAAAACAGTTTTTTTCAAAAATAGAAAATAGGAGTGTCAATTTTAAACTTGGCAGTGATGGAATTTCATTTTACACCCTTTATCCTGTCTTTTTTACAGGTGCTGTCAGGGCAGAGTATAAAATAGAAAAAACAAAAGGGGATAAATACAGGCTTATTTATGAAGAATTTCCTTATATTGACGGAAATTTAGGGGGAGCAGGTCTAAAAAAAATAACACTGGGAACATTTGACAAAGTAAGTTTTTCAATAATAAATGACGGTAAAGAGTATGAAAACTACTCAGGAAAAAAATTTCCCCAAATTTTAAAACTAAAAATTAATGATGAAACATTTTATATAACAGATGGAAAAGTTCAATGATACTGATTGTAGTTTTTCTCCTAATATCAGCTTTTGGCTCGGTGGTTTTAAATTTTTCAGAGGACAAATTCGTTTTTGACAACTATGTGGCAAATGATATACAAACAGAAAAACTAATTCTAATTTCTTCATCTATATCGCAGGCTCTTGAACAATTTTTAAACCAGGATGATAAAACAATAGACCATCTGGGAGAGTTCTGGGCACAGCCTATTCCATTTACATTTGAAGATATATCTATCAGTGTAGAAATCGCAGACCAGGAAAGATATTTAAATCCAAATTTCCTGATAAACGGCAGGTCTATAAATCAAAAATACCTGCAGATATTTGAAAGATTATTTGAGAATTTAGGCATAAACGACCAGATATTATTTAACATCATAGACTGGATAGACCCTGACAAAGTAAGTAATGGTGGAGAAGAAAATTATCATGATTACACTGCAAAAAATGCAAAATTAGACACACTTGAAGAGCTTTATTTAATAAAAGGAGTTTCCAAAGAAATTTATAATGGAACGGTCATAAACGGTGTATTCAGGCCAGGATTAAAAGCAGTTTTGTCTCCCTATTCCAATGGTAAAGTAAATATAAATACTGCATCTAAATGGGTTTTAATGGCACTGGACAGAGATATAGATGAAACAATTGCAAACTCTATAATTGCCTACCGCCAGAAAAGACCATTTAAAAGGGTTGAAGACCTTATAAACGTTGATGGTATGAATTCGGATATTATCTACAGAATAAAACCTTTTACAACAGTAGAAAGCGAACACTTCCTCGCTAATATAAACATAAAAATAGGCGATAGGGGATATAAATTTATTGTATTATTAGAAAGAAAAAATAAAACAAAGACCATCTGGGAGAAAATTTACTAATTGGTTATAAAAGGTATAGATTTAGGCTTACAGGTATGGCTTTTTGGAGAGGTTAATCCTTTAAAAAAAGAAGTAAAATTACTGAAAAAAGAGCCTAAAAACTTTAAAAATATTTATGCCTTTCCTGCCTCAAAATCCACTTTTAGAAAATATACATTTCCATTTAAAGATAGAAATAAAATAGAAAAAGCTGTCCGAACCCAGATACAACTGGATATTCCTGTAGAACCTGACCAGCTGGAATATGGATATTATGTCCATCACAATAAGGGAAAATCCGAGGTTTTTTGTGTAATAGTCAGAAAAGAGGATTTATCCTCCATAAAGGATGCTGAAATAATAGATAGTGAGATATTTTCCTTGCTGAGAGTTGCCAGATATTACGGAATAAAAAGCTGCAAAATTATTCATTTTTCAGAGGATTATATACTTTATCTTCAGATAGAAGATGATTTTATCCAGCAGGCAAGGGTTCTATCCTCGGTGCCAGAAATAGATAGTGAAACCTATCTATCAGGTAAAATTCCACAGGATTTGAAAAATGTGAAAATTCTTAAAAATCCCGAAGAAAATCCAGGTCTAAATGTTGCTTTTGGGGCTGTTTTAAGGGGTATAGATGATACAGGTGTGGATTTTCTCCACAAAACAGAAGGTAAACATACAGAAAGACTAATTAAAGGTGCTATATATTTGTTTGTTGCCGTTGTGTTGATAAATATTGCTCTGTTTGTGAAGTTATTCCTCCTTGAAAAACAGCTTAAGACCGTAAAGGAAAAAGAAAAAGAAATTTTTATAAAAGGTTTTAACTATACAGGAGAAATTTTTGACCCTCTTGAACAGGCAAAAGGAAAACTAAAGGCAATAAAAGAAGGTTCCTCCATATCAACAGATGCCGTTGATGTGCTGTCTTTTATAGCAAAGGAGAAAAAATCATTTCCAGATATCAAAATCTACAGAATAAATATCACAGAAAGCAGATTTATTCTGCAGGGAACTGCTCAGAACATAAAAAGCGTAGAAAATTTTAAAAATAAGCTATCCCAGAAATATCCTGCTTCAATTGATGAAACTGTATCCACCCCTGATGGAAAAATAAGATTTAGTATCTCAGGAGAGGTTAAGTGAAAAGACTGCTGCTTTTTATAAACTCCCTTGAGGAAAGGGAAAGATATGTTCTTATAGGTGGGCTTTATGCAGTTATTATCATAGTAGGGATATTTTTTATAACCTCATATATGCTAACAAAGATTGACAGGCTTGAAAAAAAACTAAGCAGAGAGATAAATAACTATGTTCAGCTCCAGAAAATAGTTCAGGAATACAAGCAGTACAAACCTACTGTAAAACCTGTCTTATCATTGACAAAGATAGAAGAAATCGCAATGAAAGTTGGAGCAAAATCAAATATAGTCTCTATAAAACCATACCAGCAGGGAGAGTTTATAGAGATATCCTTTGAGAAACTTTCAGCTGACCAGATAAGCAGATTTTTAAGGAAAATTAAAGAAAATGGATATATTGCCCAGTTCATAGATATCAGCGACCCTAAAGGAAATGGCCAGTATAATATGCGGGTTATTTTAGGGACAAAATGATGAAAAGAATATTTTTGTATCTAATTATATTCCTTGTTGCTTTTATTTTAACCTTAGCTTTCACTTTTCCAGTTGGAAACTATCTGTCTTATTATCTATCAAAATACGGATTTTCTTACAGTTATATTGAAGGAAATATTTTCCATATTAAGATAAAAGACCTTGAGAAGCGAAACTTTTATATAAAAAGCCTTAATATAAAAAACTGGTTTTACAGAATAGATATTTCAGTAGATAAAAATCTAAGTATCTCTGTTCATCCTTTATCAAAAGCTGCATATATAGTCAGTAATAACTTTGATATCTCCTCCATGCAGAAAAAACCCCAGGTTTATGGTAAACTTTCAGGAAAATACCACTTAAAAATAGAAAATAAAGAGATAATGATAAGCGGGGAAGGTGATTTAACGCAGTTTAAGACAGCTTTTCTGCCTATAGATATAGACTATATAAGGCACAAATTTAGCAAGAATGAAATTAATGCCACTTTAAAAGGTAAAAATTTAGATGGTAAATTTTTAGGAAAAATTTATCTACCCCTGAATATTGAAAAGGGATATATAAAAGGGAAATTTAGTGGTAGTTTTATGAACTCAAAATTAAACCAGAATATTTACATAAAATTTGACAGGTATATCAGATGGTAGCTTTAAAGTTAAATCCTGAAAAACTACTTTTTGGCGTGTTAGTTGCTTCTGCAGGAGTTTCCACAGCAATTATAATTAATGCCATTTTGCAATATAGAACCTTCACATTACCTTCTATAAAGACAGAAACTAAAGGTTATTACCATTTAAAACCTAAAAATAACAGCTATAGATTTCTTGATTATCTATTTGCCAGACATATTTCTGATACTACAGGTGAAGAAACTGTATCATCAACAACAAGTGTATCAAATATAAAACTAATAGGAATAATCAGTTCAGATAAAGAAAAAATAGCATTCTTTAAAAGTGGAAATGACCTGTTATTCGTAAAGGAAGGTCAAAAAATAGCAGGATATACCCTGAAAGAAATAGGAAAGTTTTCGGTAATTCTTGAAAAAAACGGCAGAAATATAAAACTTTCCATAGAACCAGAAAAAAGTAATTTTTCTACAACAAATACTATCCAAGCAGGAAAAACCTCTCCAGTTTCGCAATTTAAGAACTTACCTATCAGATACAATGGAGATACCATTCAGGTAGATAAAAGATTTATAGAAGAAAAAACAGCAGATATAGGAACTATTTTAAAGGATGTTATGATTGTCCCTGTAGTTAAAAATAATGAAACAGTAGGATACAGATTTAAGTATATAGGACCTAACAGCATACTATATAAACTGGGTCTAAGGTCAGGAGACCTTATTATTAGTATAAACGATATGCCTGTTAAAACAGCTGAAGATGCTTTTAAGCTATATAACATGTTACGAAATGAAACCAATATAAAAGTGGTTGTTGAAAGAAATAATCGGAGGAAGGTCTTGAACTATGAAATCAGGTAAAAAAATAATAGCTATATTTATAGCAATCTTTCTTATATTTAGCGGAAACATATTCGCAGCAGAGAGCAATCTCCAAAAAATTCTCCAACAAGCAGAAGAGTTTAAGAAAACAGGAAAAGTTTATTTTAACTTTGAAAAAATAGATTTAAAACTACTTACCTACTTTATATCAGGGCTTACCGGCAGAAATATAATACTTGGCAGTGATGTTAAAGGTGAAGTTTCCCTTATTTTCCCTGAACCTGTATCAATAGATGAGGCATGGAATATTTACACTTCCGTTCTAAAAGCAAGAAACTACTTACTTATAGATAAAGGAAACTTTTATGAAGTAATATCTGTAGGTTTATACAGAAACAATATACCTCCATTAAAAACAAAACCTGACGGTTCAGAAGACCTTATAACTTATGTTTACAAATTCAGGCATGCAGACGTGACCCAGGCTGTAAATATACTTAGAGGCTTAAAATCACCCCGTGGACTAATATTCACATACAACCCTGCAAATATTGTGGTAATCACAGATACACAGGCAAATATAAAAAATCTAAAAAAAGTTATATCTATGATTGACACACCAGGAGGTAACACCCAGATAAAAGTTTATAAACTCCAATTTGCAAACTCCTCAGAAGTAACTCCTGCACTGAACACCCTATTTTCAGATTATGCAAAAAGAGGAATTCAGGTTAAAGTCTATAATATAAAATCCCAGAATGCTGTAGTTATAAAAGCCCCCTCAGATATTTTTAATGAGATTAACTCACTAATCTCCCAACTGGATAAACCAACCTCAAATGTAATCAGCAGAAGATTTGATGTAATTTATCTTAAAAACTCAAAGGCAGAAGAAGTAGCAAATGTTATTAATAAACTCCTTGAAAATATACGGCTTATTTCTTATAAATCGGGGCAAGGAGGAAAGAAGAAAAAAACAGTTCCCATCAACAGATATTCCCAGAGTTCACAGGAAAAACCAAAAGTTGTTGCAGATAAATCTTCAAACTCATTGATAATCTATGGAAACGAAAATGAAATCACAGCAATAAAAGATATAGTAAGCAAATTAGACAAGCAAAAAAGACAGGTTCTTGTAACTGCTCTTATTACCGAAGTATCAGAACAAGCATTAAGAGAAATTGGAGTTAGATGGCAAATCTTCGGAAGTCAGGGAGGAGCAGCATTCAGAGGAGGTATATCACAAGATGGATTTTATAACCTAATAGGTTCTTCAAATTTTGTTGCTGGTGTTCTTTCCACATCAGGCCAGACAGTAGAGGTATCAGGAACTCCTCTCTTTTTCCCAGACTTATTATTCTTATTTTCTCTTCTTGAAAGAGGGACAGGATTTAACATTGTTTCTTCACCTAAGATATTGACTATGGACAATATGGAAGCCTCTATAAATGTTTCTCAGGTAACACCATTCGCCCAGAGTGTTAAATTTGATATTAACGGAAATCCTATTATCAATTATGATTACAAAGAGGTGGGTCTTATTCTAAAAGTTACTCCCCATATCTCAGATGATAATATTGTTATGGACATTCATCAGGAAGTTAATGAAGTAATAGGCTTTGAAAAACCACAGATAGGACAACTAAGCTACGTAGTTCCTATTACATCAAAAAGAGAACTCAATACAACTATAACAGTTACCAATGGAAAAACAATAGTTCTTGGCGGACTGGTATCCAAAAAAACAATCAAAACAATGGAAGGTGTGCCTTTATTATCTTCCATACCTCTAATTGGAAATGCTTTTAAATATAAGTCGGACGATATGAGTAAAACAAATCTATTTATCTTCCTCACCCCTTACATAATCAAAACCCCTGAGGATTTAGCAAAAATAACAGAAGAACATAGAAAACTAAGCGAAGAATTAATGAAAAAGACACAAAAACAGGAAAAAAAGGAAAAAAGTATTGATAAAAAGGAAAATACAGATACATTTGAGGATTACAGGAGAAAATACTTTGGAGGATAAGCTTGACCCTCAAAGAATTAACAGTTGACTTTCTAAGGGAAAATCAGATAATACCTGTTGATGAAAACAGGATATACATAACCAAAAATACACCTTTTTATGCCATAGAAGATATCAGATTTCTTACAGGTAAAACCCCTGAAACCATACTGATTTCTGAAGAAGAATTCAATGAAAAATTAGAAGAATATATCTCAAACCTTGAAAATGAAATTGAAGAAGAAGAGATAAAAGAAGAAACTTTCCTTGAAGACCTGTTAACAGGTTCAGATGCCCCTGTAATACAGCTTATAAACTCCCTTTTTCTAAAAGCAATCAGAGCAAATGCCAGTGATATTCACTTTGAACCATTTTCAGATAAGGTTGTGGTTAGATTTAGAATGGATGGAGTGTTGCACGAAATATCAACAATTCCCTTAAATACATATCCACAGGTTGTATCCCGTATAAAAATAATTTCCAGACTAAATGTTGCAGAAAAAAGGCTGCCACAGGACGGCAGAATAAAGGTAAAAATCGGGGATAAAAAGCTTGATATGAGGGTGTCTACCCTACCTACTGTTTTCGGAGAAAGAATTGTTATCAGGCTTTTAGATAAATCCAACAAATTACTTACCCTTGAGGAACTGGGATTTTTACCTGAAGACCTTGAAAAATACAGAAGAATTATAAAAAAACCATACGG
>JALWLQ010000010.1 GCA_027084095.1 Persephonella sp. | reverse complement strand
CCTTATCGGTTGTTGAAAGACAAATCAGAAACGGTCTTGCCGGTGTTGAAATGGACATGGTTTATATAGATATTGCTTATGAGCCTGTATGGGCAATAGGAACAGGAGTTAATGCAACTCCCGAGCAGGCAGAGGAAGTTCATAGATTTATCAGGTCTCTTATAAATGAAATTTCTAAAGGAAATGACCATAAAACACGAATTTTATATGGTGGTAGCGTTAACGAGAAAAACGCCAGAGACCTGATAAAAGAGCCAAATATAAATGGGTTTTTAGTTGGCACAGCCAGTCTTGACCCTGAAAGATTTTACAAAATTATTACCGAAGTTCTGGAGGTTTAAGATGGAAATACTTTTTACTATACTCTCTATTCTTCTTGTTATAGATGCTGTCTTACTTATTATCATAGTTCTGATGCAAAAAACAAAAGGTGCTGAGATTGGAGCTATTTTCGGTTCAGGTGCTGCTGCAGCTGTCCTGGGAGCAGGTGCTTCAAATATTCTTACAAAAATAACATACTGGCTCGGTGGAATATTTTTATTTCTTGTATTTGCATTATCTTATATACATCACAAAAGTGTAACGTCAGGTTCTGTAGTAACTGATATTCCTGCTCAGCAAGCACCTGTAGAAAAGCAGCAGGAGCAAACAAAATGAAAAAAACATTAATTATTTTGTCCTCTATCTCTATATTCTCTTTTTCATTTGCCCAGACCCTTGAAGAAAGGGTTCAGCAATTGGAAAAAAAAGTTCAACAACTGGAAGAGAGACTAAACAAACTTGAAAATAAACAAAAGAAAACAGGTGTTATATCAAACTCAGAAATCACAGATGTTATAGTTGCTTCCCCAGAACAAAAAATAATACCGTATAAAGTCCTCTCCAAAAAGTTTAAGCCTAAAGCCTTAAAAGAAAGTCTCTGGGACAGAAATGACAAAATAATTCTTAAAATGGAATTTAAAAATAATTTTAATAAAGAGATAAATAATATAAACGGCAATGTGGTAATTTACGATAAAGATGGTAAGGAACTTATGTCCACAAAAGTTAATGTAAACAAAGCCTTAAATTTTTTCTCCGGAACAACAATAAAACCTGGGGAAACGGTAAAAATGAATGTTGAGTTTGTTTATGATAAAAACAAACCTGAAGATAGAAAGGTCAAAGAAGCAAGTCTTGATGAACTTGTTGTTAAGTTTTATCCCCTTAAAATTGAATTTGCAGACGGAACAACAAAATACATCAAATATAAGAGGTAATGGATGAAGAACAGCCACGTATTTATCTCGGTAGTCCATTACCCTGCTGTCAATAAGGATAAAAAATGGGTTGTCACATCTTTTACGACCCTTGATTTTCATGATATAGCAAGGCCAGCAAGAACTTATGAGCTTGGTGGTTATTATATAGTTCAGCCACTTGAAGCCCAGCAATTTGTTATTTCTGAGCAAATAAAATACTGGACTGAAGGATTTGGCTCAACATTTAATCCAAGAAGAGCAGAAGCAGCAAAACTGGTCAGACTTGTTTCTTCAATAACAGAAGCAATGGAAAAAATAAAGGAAGAAACAGGAAAAACTCCAAAGCTTATAGCCACATCTGCAAAGAAATATCCACAAACTATTTCTTACAAAGAAATGGCCGAAATAATAAGTAAGAAAGAAGATGTATTTTTAATACTGATGGGAACAGGTTGGGGTATGCCTGAAGAACTTGTAAGTAGCTGTGATTATGTCCTTGAACCTATATTAGGTGCAGGGGAATATAACCACTTATCAGTTAGGAATGCATCTGCAATAGTATTAGACAGACTTTTTTCTCCTAACAGGTGCTAATAAATGCTGTATCACATATTTTACCAGTTATTTGATATCAATTTATTTAAGTATATTACATTTAGAGGTTTTTATGCTCTTATTACTTCTTTTTTGATATCTCTTGTTATAGGTCCTTATATCATTCAAAAACTAAAAGTATTCCAGAAAAAAGAAGGCGGTTATGTTCGGGATTATACACCTGAATGGCATGAATTAAAAAAATACACTCCAACAATGGGTGGAATTCTTATTATAATTACCGTGCTGTTTTCTTCTCTTTTGTGGTGTAGACTGGATAATTTTTATGTATGGATTGTTATTTTTGCCCTTTTATCATTTGCTTTAATAGGTGGCTGGGATGATTACCTGAAAATCACAAAGAAAAAAGGGATATCTTCCAAAGCAAAATTTACAGCCCAGCTGATTTTTGCAACTATAATAGCAGTTGCTCTTTATTTTTATCCTGGATTTGATACTAATCTTTATCTGCCGTTTTTCAAAAATATCCATATAAACATGGGGCTTTTATACATCCCATTTATGATTTTTATTATTGTTGGCACTTCCAACGCTGTTAATCTTACAGATGGTCTTGATGGTCTTGCAATCGGGCCCTCATTAATTGCTATAGCATCTTTTGCCCTTTTTGCTTATGTGGCAGGGCACTCTAAACTGGCTGCATATTTACACCTTCCCCATATTGCAGGTAGTGGAGAGTTAACAGTTTTTCTTATGGCTTTCTTAGGAGCCGGTCTTGGCTTTTTATGGTACAACTCCTTCCCAGCAGAAATTTTTATGGGAGATGCTGGAGCGTTATCCATAGGTGCTGTTCTGGGAACTGTAGCTATTATTACAAAGCAGGAAATAGTCCTTGCGATAGTAGGTGGTATATTCGTTGTGGAAACTCTATCTGTTATTATTCAGGTAGCCTATTATAAAGCCACAGGAAAAAGGCTATTTCTGATGGCACCAATACATCATCATTTTGAGAAAAAGGGTATAAAAGAGCCTAAAATAGTAACAAGGGTATGGATAATATCTATTCTTCTTGCGATAATAGCCCTTTCTACATTAAAAATAAGATAGTTTATTTAATTTTGGTCAAATATTTTCAATAAAAAAAAGGGGCTTTTCAGCCCCCTGAGAGAGATTTATTCAACGTCGCATTTGACGTTGTAGAGGATGTCATCTGTTGGGTGTCTGTATAATGGCATATCAAGTCTTTTCTCATCAAGGTAGTGTCCGATAAATCCGATTGTTCTACCAAGAACGAAGAATGCGTTAAATGCCCCTGCATTAATCAGCTCATCTATTTCTGCATCAGAGTATCCAAGAGCTCTGAACATATCAACAAGGAGAACACCGATTGTTCCGTCAACGTTGAGGATAAGGTTTTCTTTCTTAGATGTTGTTACTTTTTCTACTTCAAGGGCATACTCTAAAAGTTCTGTGCTTGGGAAGTTTGCTTTAGCATAGTTCTTAAGGAGCTCAACCCTTTTATCTGGGTTTTTAGTAGATTTAATTCTGTGTCCGATACCTGGGATAGGTATTTTTTCAACTTTTTTCATGTAGTCAACGAATTCAACAGGGTCCATTCCTTTTTCTTTTGCCATTTTGAAGTATTTAGCAGCTCCGTCAATAGCACCACCAAATCTTGGTCCAATTGTGAGGATACCTGTAACAATAGAAGACATAAGGTCTTTTCCTGCTCTTGCAGTAACTTTGGTATTATGGGCACCTGAAACAGCTGGACCGTGGTCTGCAACAACTTTTATAACCATATCAATGAAGTTTGATGCCCATTCTGGGAATTTTTTCTTAAACCAGAGAAGTCCTATAACATCAGCAATTGAGTATCCTTTTTCTACAACTTCAGATATTGGAACTCCACAGTATGTAGCCTCTTCTCCTCTGTCATCAGAGATTGTACAGATGAAGTTCGTAGGTCTTCTTACTTTTCCAGCTTTTACTGCCTTTGCATAGTCTTCTGGGATTGGTGGAACTTCTGGTTCCTGTATCTCTGGGATTTCCCCTTTTGCATGGAGTTCTTCATAAACTCCCCTTATAAGTTCTGGAAGGTCGTTAAATGATTGTGGAACGTAAGCTCCAGCTTCAGCTAAAGCTGCGTTTTTGGCATCTGCTGTTTCTGCTTCAGCTCCAGCTTTAGCTCCTGCGTGTCCAAACTGAACTTCTCCACCAAAATGCTTAGAAATAGTTCCGATACACCATGCTATAACGGGTTTTGTTATTTTTCCGTCTTTTATAGCTTCTGCAACTCTATACTCAAGGGTTCCTCCTACTTCGCCAAGGAGAACCATAAATTTAACCTGTGGGTTTTTCTCATATCTGAGCATATGGTCAAGGAAGTCTGTTCCTGGGTATCTGTCACCACCGATTGCAATACCTTCAGCAAGACCATTTGCATTTCTTGCTATAACGTTTGAAAGCTCGTTGAAAAGACCACCAGACCTTGTAACAAGCCCTACAGAACCAGGTCTGTGGAGTTTTGAGTTAACAATATTTTCAATTGTTCCACCTGTGTTTGCTATTCTGAAAGCCCCTGGTGCGATACCACCAACTGTAGCAGGACCGATAATCCATTTTCCAAGCTCTTTAGCTTTAATTCTCATTATTCTTGCAAATCTTTCTGGAATACCTTCAGCTGTGATGGCAATTGTTCTGATTGTTGGTATATCAAGGGCTTCCATTGTTACATCATAAGCTGTTCTGAAGGAAGCAAAGTTCAGAAGAACATCTGCTTCTGGAAAGTCCTTTGCAGCTTCAGTTGTTGATTTATAGATAGGTATCATTATTTCTTGTGTTCCGTAGAAAAACTTATCAAATTTTCTTGATTGGGTTGGTGCAACAATTGCAGCAATAGATGGTTCTCTTCCAACTACATAGTCGTAGTCAAGCATTCTCTGGATAGCATTTCTGTTTAAGTTCCAGAAAATTGCCTTTGTGTTCCTATCAAAAAGTAAGTAATCAGGTTTGCTCATTTAAAAACCTCCTTTTCTTGTTTTAAGTTTTAAAAAGGGCAGGAAGCCCTCCTGTTTAAGCTGCTTCTTTTTCAGCTTCCTGAATAGCTTTTTTAACTATTTCAGTCATGTGTGTTTCTGGTCCATATACTTCTATTGGAAGACCAAGTTCCTCTGCTGCTTCTTTAATTCTTTTTAATCCAACTTCGTAGTTTGGACCACCTCTTCTTACATATATTCTCACGCCAACTTCTCTAAGTTTATCGGCGTATTCTTTCATAGCATCTATGATACCTTCAAATGTTTTAGCAACATCTGTAAAGTTAGCGATAGCACCACCAATGATTAAGATTTTTGGTCCTTTTGGATGCTTATTTCTTGTCATAAGGTCAAAAACAGTTTTTACATACTCCCTTGTTTCTGCTCTTGATGGGTTTCCTGAATACTCACCGTAGTTTGCAAGTTCTTTTACGTATCCAAGGTCTGCAACTGTGTCAGCATAAACAACAGAAGCACCACCACCTGCAACAAGTGTCCATATTCTTCCTTCAGGGTTGAGGATTGTAAGCTTTAATGATGCACCAGATTTTTCATCCATTTCTTTGATATATTTTTCTTCTGGGGAAAGGTCTCTTCCAAATCCTGCAGGAAATTCAAGTTCTCCCCATTTTCTTCCTGCAACAAACTGCGCAGTATCATCAACTCTTCCAACAAAGTCAAGAGGATAAACTTTGTTTCCAACCATCACAAGTGGGTTAATCTCAAGATATGCAAAGTGAAGGTCTCTAAAGAGTTTATAAAGTCTGTATACAAAATCTGCATATTTTTCCTTATCTTTTATGTCGGCAGGAACATTTTCTTCTATAAGCTTTTTAATTTCTTCATCTGAAGCTGTGATAGGTATTCTAACCTCAACAACTTTGTCCCAGTTTTCTTCAACATCAATTCCACCAAAAGCTGACATATAAATGATATCTTCATCCTCATCAGTTGTAATAGCTACATAGTATTCTTCTTCTGGTTTGTGTGGAACGAAAGGTTCAACTAAGAAATGTGTTAAATGCCCTTTTATTCCGTTAATCTCAACTTCTTCAGACATTTTTTGTTTTATCCATTCTTTAGCATCTTCCCATGTAACATCACCTGGTTTTTCTTTTTTGAAGAAGATAAGACCCAATTTTCCTCTTTTACCAAAGAGCATATCTGGTTTTGCAACAAGTGGAGTTTCCTTTACCCATGGATACTCCTCAGGAATTTTGTCAAGGTCAGTTTCAGGAGTGATTAAGATTGATTTAAAATCGTACTCAAAGGCACCGTCAAAATACTCTTCCCAGTTCTGGGCTAAAATTCTTTTTCCGTCATACTCTCTAATACCTCGTTGAGCCATTTATGTCCTCCTTAAATGTTTGAATTTCAAAAGAAAATTATATCAGTAAATTTGCATAAACAAAAAATAAGGGACGCTTCCCATTTTTGAGAAACGCCCCTATCAAAAAGCTTTTAGAAAATTCTCTGTTTTTCAATTAGCCTTCTAAAAGTGCATCAATTATTCTGTTTAATGTTTCAGAAGGTCTCATAGCTTTAGAAGCTTTTTCATCATCTGGATTATACCATCCACCTACATCTGTAGGCTTACCTTCTGCAGCTTTAATCTCTTCAAGGATTTTTTCTTCATTTTCTTTCAGGTCTGCGTATACCTTTGCAAACTTCTCAGCAAGCTCTTTGTCCTCATTTTGTGCTGCAAGAGCTTCTGCCCAGTAGAGTGCAAGGTAGAAGTGAGAGCCTCTTGTATCTAATTCACCAACTTTTCTCTTAGGTGTCTTGTCATTTTCAAGGTATTTTCCAATAGCCTGGTCAAGTGTTTCAGCAAGAACAAGTAATCTTGGATTTTCCTCCTGGTAGATAGCTTTTATCTGCTTATACGCATGTCTTAATGCTTCAACAAATGCAAGGAATTCTCCAAGGGAGTCCCATCTTAAGTGTCCTTCTTTCTGGAACTGCTCAACATGCTTTGGAGCAGAACCACCTGCACCTGTTTCAAATACTCCACCACCTGCAATAAGAGGAACAATAGAAAGTGACCTTGCAGATGTTCCAACCTCAATGATTGGGAACAGGTCTGTAAGGTAATCCCTTAAAACGTTTCCTGTAACTGCAATTGTGTTTTCGCCGTTTCTAAATCTTGCAAGGGTAAATTTCATAGCATCTTGAGGAGCTTTGATATAGTAATCAATTCCTTCAAGGTCATATTTTGGAAGTTCTTCTTTTACAATCTCAATGAGGTTTTTGTCATGAGCTCTGTATTCATCAAGCCAGAATACAATTGGATATCCACTGTCTTTTGCTCTGTTAACAGCAAGTTTAATCCAGTCTCTTATAGCAAGGTCTTTAGTAATGCAGCTTCTCCAGATATCCCCTTCATTTACACAGTGCTCAATTAAAACATTTCCATCCTCATCAACAACTTTCATTTTTCCGTCTGCTGGTGGGAAGAATGTTTTATCGTGGGAGCCGTATTCTTCAGCTTTCATAGCCATAAGACCAACGTTCTGAACAGTTCCTATTTTTGTTGGGTCAAACTGTCCTCTTGCTTTTATGTCTTCAACGATTTCTTTGTACATAGTTGCATAAGACCTGTCTGGGATAGAGAGAACAACATCATCAACTTCTCCAGATGGTCCCCATCCTTTAAGACCATTTTTAATTACAGCTGGAACTGATGCGTCAATGATAACGTCGTTTGGCATGTGGAGGTTTGTTATTCCTTTATCAGAATCAACCATATACATTCTTGGTCTTTCTTGATAGATTTCTTTTATTGTTTTCTTGATTGCTTCTCTTTCTTCTTCTGGAAGCTGCTCAAGTCTGTTTTCAAGCTCCTGCATACCAAATTCTGGTTTCCATCCAAGTTTCTCTAATGTGTCAGCATGTCTTTCAAACAGTTTTGCATAGTAAACTCTAATAGCATCTCCAAAGATAACAGGGTCAGAAACCCTCATCATTGTAGCTTTTACGTGGAGAGAGAAAAGAATGTCTTCTTCTTTAGCTACATTTATAACATCCTCAAAATACTTTCTAAGCTCCTTTCTGTTCATATATGTTCCGTCAACAACATCACCTTTTCCAACTTCTACTTCTTTTAAAACAGTCTGGTTTCCGTTTTTGTCTTCAAAGATGTATTTGATTTTTGTATCTTTTTCGATGATTACTGACTGCTCATGCTCATAGAAATCACCTGTTTTCATGTGGGCAACGTGTGATTTTGAGTGAGGAGAAACATCTCTTAGTTTGTGAGGGTGTTTTTTAGCATACTCTTTAACAGATTTTGCAAGTCTTCTGTCTGAGTTACCCTGTCTGAGAACTGGGTTAACTACAGAACCAACACATCTGTCGTATCTTTCTTTAATCTGTTTTTCTTCTT
>JALWLQ010000009.1 GCA_027084095.1 Persephonella sp. | reverse complement strand
TATTGTTGACCAGCTTGACCACTCCAGTTATGAAACTTTAGTCGGCGGAAAACTGGGAGTAGATGCCACTGGAAAATCTGTTGAAAAACAAGTAGAAGTTTTACCTGATAAAGAACTTTTTGAAAAAATAAAAAATTTAGATAGTGATATTGTTGAACTTAAACAATATATGACAGACACAGCCAATCCAATAACTGTTATAAAAGTAAACAAAACGAAATCTGTTAAAGAAATATTTAATAAACTAAAGCAGTTTAATCAGTATATAAAAATTGTTGTATTTGTGGATAATGAACATAATGACCTTGAAAATCCTTATATGCTTGTCTGGAGGGTAACAAACAATATTGATGCCCTAAAGGATGTATGGATTGAGGAAATATGGGGCTTAGATGCCACAAGAAAATGGGAGATAGATGGATACTACCGCCAATGGCCTGAAGATGTATTCTGCACACCAAAAGTTATAGAAACACTAAAAGAAAAAAGTCTGATTGATGTTGGTGATGAATTTCTAAAAAAATACCAGATAATTCCATACCTGTAAAACTGTTTATTTATTCCGGCGTAAATCTCTCTTAATATAGCTACTATTCAGATTTATAAAGTTTGATAATCTATCCCCTTTACTTAAAACATCTTTAACAAAACTAAGAAGAACTTTTAAAATTTTGGATATTTTTTCAGGTTCTAAGTTTAGTTCTTTATGTAAATTTGAAATATCTTCCTTTTTAGTTTCTAATCTGTCTTTTTCAAGACCGTCTTTGTATAATGGGTGTTGTTATATAGTTTCTTTATCTATAGTTAATGGTATCTTATTCTCCTCCTTTCGTGGCTCCACCATTAATTTAGGTCTGTATGATAATAGTTATATCTAATTTAGCCATCCTCCCCTCTTTTTTCCCCTAAAAATTTATTTGAAATGGTTTTGTATAGATTATAAGATATTTTTGATTTCCCTCAGGAGAGGTTAAATGAAAGAGATTAAGCTTACAATAGATGGACAGGAGATAACCGTCCCAGAAGGCACAACAGTCTTAGAAGCAATAAAAAAATTAAATAAAGTAGTTCCTACCTTCTGTTATCATCCTAAATTACCCATATTTGGCGGCTGCCGTATGTGTCTTGTTTATGAAAAAAGATGGAGAACAAATATAATTGCCTGTGCAACTCCAGCACAGGAAGGGATGGAAATAGAAACAGAAAACAAACAGACCTTTGAAGAAAGAAAATTTATACTTGAGATGCTTTTTACCCGTCATCCATTAGACTGTCCTATCTGTGATAAAGCAGGTGAGTGTGATTTACAAAACTGGGGAACTTACTATGGGCCCCAGATAAATCCTTCTACTATAACACCTTTTGAAAAAATTAGACCTGAAGAAGACTGGCAGAGTGATTATTTTGAGTTTGTATCAAATAGATGTGTTTTATGCCTTAGATGTATAAGCGTTTGTAAAAATGTGGTTGGAGCCGATGCTCTGTTTCAGGAAGAAAGGGGATTTGAGATATTAATATCCCCTGATAAAAAGCCTATGGACAGTGAAAGCTCCTGTGAAGCCTGTGGATTATGTGTTGATGTTTGTCCTGTCGGGGCAATCTTATTTAAACCGTTTAAGTTTAATGCAAGGGCATGGCTTCTTGACGAAACTGTTACTTACTGCGGAATGTGTTCAATGCAGTGTCCTGTAGCAATAGACCACGACCAACAGAAAATATACAGAATTCGCTCAACAGCAGACCTTGAAATATGTGCAGGTGCATATCTGGGGTATGATATACATTCCTCCAACAGACTAAAAGGTGC
>JALWLQ010000008.1 GCA_027084095.1 Persephonella sp. | reverse complement strand
GATTTTGGTTTTTTGCAAGCTGGTCTATTCTGCAGGGAAGAACAAATTTAAGAAGGCTTTCTGTATAAGCTCCTGCCTTTGTGCTGTGATATGCCTCGTTAAACTCTTGGTTTATAAATGTTTCTGTCCCGTCAGCAGTTTTTATTTTGCTGTCCATTGTGCCTCTATTATTGGTTTGTTGTCTATAAATATCTTTCCTGTAAAAATATCCCCTTTTTCAAATTCTCCAACCCCTGAAGGGGTACCACACATAAGAATATCTCCATCATAAACGGAGAAGTATTTTTTCATTTCTCCAATAATCTCTTCAGGTTTATAAATCATATCAGCCACACTACCCGATTGCCTTAGCTGTCCATTAATCCAGAGCTCCATTTTTAAACTATTTATATGCTGAGGCTTTATTTTGACAAACTGGGAAAAAACAGCAGAGTTATCAAATGCCTTTGCCTTTTCCCATGGTAGCCCTTTGCTTTTTAGTCGGTTTTGCTCCCCAACAAGTGTAAGGTCTATTCCAAATCCTACGCCAGCTATCTGGCCGTTTCTGAAAATAAAAGAGATTTCTCCTTCATATCTGCATTTTTTGTCTGGCTTTATAAGTTGAGTTGAGATAGAGGAGTTAGGTTTTATAAAAAATACTATTTCCTCTGGATTTTTATTTCCAAGTTCCTCAATATGCTTTGTATAGTTTCTACCTACACAGATAATTTTTGAAGGACATATAATCTCATTTTCAAACATTACCCCTTTCATTTTATAACCTCAAAATCTGGTTTTTCTTCGATTAAACCCATTTCCAGCAGATAGTTTGAAAAAAGCTGAAGGCTTTCAAGATGTTGAGAAGACAGGCAAAAATCCAGATTTTTTAGATAAAATTTTGCAAAATCTGTATCAAAATCAATTTTTGATTTTTTGAGATATTTTTCCATATCCTCAAAAAACTTTTCTTTGGAAATTTTTAAAACTGATGAAAGTTTAAGTATTTCTGATTTTTTCATCTGAAAACTCTCTTTTCTCACACACCAGAGGGCAAAAACAAAAGGCAGTTTTGTGTGCCTATACCACTCTCCAGACAGGTCTATGCTGTAAGAATATTTATCCCTGTATTTAATCGCTTCATCTCCGATTAGTAAAGCTGTATCCACTTTGTTTATATCTTTAAGGTCCGTATAAAAAACTTTTTTGTTAAAAAACTTTTCAAACACAATTCTGGTCAGATATCTGGAGGTTTTGGAAGCAGTGGTCAGGGCTATTTCTGTTGTCTGGTCAACGGGTTTTTTGGACAAAACAAGAACAGAATGAACTTTATTTAATGAGCTTATGGAAAGGTCAGGGAGTATGTAATAATCCTTGAAATTTTCTATATACTCTGCAGAAGATACAAAGCCAACATCTATACTCCCTTTCCGCAAATACTGGTTAATCTGTGAAGGAACTCCTTTTATAAGCTGATAATCAAAATCTGTCTTTATCCCTGTAAGCTCAAAGTTAAAGGGCAGTGTATTAAGATAATCAATCCAGCCTATTTTTAAGCTCAACCTTCCTGTTTCCTGTGCTGAAGTTTTTCAATATAAATCTCAATTAAGACTTTTAGTCTATGGGTTAACATACTAATTATAGTTCCAGCAATTAAACTTACAACTATCACAGACAGAGAATAAATTTCTGGATGATTATGGGCAAAGTCTGAAATGGTATTATGAACAGTATGGAAGGCTTCTTTTTTCTTTTCCTTTTCAAAAAACAGTTGATAAAAACTCATTATTGAAACAGCAGATACCAGAGAAGCCATAATAAATTTGGTTATAT
>JALWLQ010000007.1 GCA_027084095.1 Persephonella sp. | reverse complement strand
TTCTGAAAAAATACTTAAAGGAGAGGTCAAACCTGGAGACACCGTCATTATTGATGAAGAAAATGGCGAACTGGTCTTCAGGGTTAAAGAGGAAAAACAGGAAGAAAAACAAGAAGAAAATAAATAATTTTCTAACTCAAAAGCCCCCAAAGGGGGCTTTTTTTATATAATAAACCTGTGTAGAAAATAGGAATATACTAAACTATTCCCATTCTATTGTACCAGGTGGTTTTGAGGTTATATCATAAACAACTCTGTTAACTCCCTGAACCTCATTTATTATTCTTCTCATTATTCGGTCTAACAGGTCATAAGGAAGTCTTGCCCAGTCAGCTGTCATTCCGTCTGTTGATTCAACAGCTCTAATTGCAATTACTTTTTCATAGGTTCTGTAATCTCCCATTACACCAACCGTATGGATAGGAAGTAAAACAGCAAAGGACTGCCATAAATCCCTGTATAAGCCTGCTTTTTTCACCTCTTCCACAACTATAGCATCTGCTTCTCTGAGTATATTCAGGTCTTGTTCGTTGACCTCACCAATTATTCTTATTGCAAGACCTGGTCCCGGGAATGGTTGTCTGTATATGATTTCATCTGGAAGACCAAGCTCTTTCCCAAGCTCTCTAACTTCGTCTTTGAATAGTTCTCTTAACGGTTCTATCAGTTTCAGGTTCATTCTCTCAGGCAGTCCACCAACATTATGGTGAGTTTTTATTACTGCTGAGGGGCCCTTTACAGAAACACTTTCTATAACATCAGGATAAAGTGTCCCCTGAACAAGGAACTCAACATCAGGGATTTTTTTTGCTTCTTCCTCAAATATCTCTATAAAAAGATTTCCTATTATTTTTCTCTTTTGCTCTGGGTCTGTAACACCTTTTAATGCGTTTAAAAATCTTTCCCTTGCATCAACCACAATCAGTGGAATATGAAAATGGTCCCTAAATGTTTTTTCTACCTGCTCCCTTTCACCTTTCCTGAGAAGACCATTATCAACAAAAATACATGTTAGGTTATCTCCTATAGCATTATGAACCAAAACAGCTGCAACAGATGAATCAACTCCACCAGACAGGGCACATATAGCCTTTTTATCATCAACCATTTTTCTGATTTCCACTTCCTTTTCCATAAGGAAGCTGCCCATTGTCCAGTCCTGCTTACAGCCGCAAATCTCAACAGCAAAGTTTTTGAGGATATCCTTACCCATATATGTGTGGGAAACTTCTGGATGAAATTGAACACCCCAGATTTTTTTCTCTTTGTTCCTAATTGCTGCAAATGGTGCATTATATGTCCTTGCTATTGGTTCAAATCCTTCAGGAAGTTTTGTTACTCTGTCCCCATGGGACATCCAGACATGGATTTCGTTTGGAATATTTTTAAATAAATCCTCATGGTTTAGTATTTCAAGTTCTGCCCTTCCATATTCGTGTCTTTCCGCTTTTACAACCTCTCCGCCAAAATGCTGTGTTATAACCTGAAGTCCATAGCATATTCCAAGTATTGGAAGCCCAAGGTCATAAACCCTTTCGTCAGGTTTTGGAGCTCCAGGCTCATAAACAGATGCAGGACCTCCTGAAAATATAATTCCTTTTGGATTGTGTTTTTTTATCTCTTCAATAGATGCATTGTAAGGTAGGATTTCGCTATAAACATGTATTTCCCTAATTCTTCGTGCTATTAACTGGGTATATTGAGAACCAAAATCAAGTATTACTATCCCCTGATGTTCCAAGTTTGCCTCCTTATGTATGGACTTCTTCTAATTTTAACATTTTATTAAGCTCATCTTCATAGAAGAATTGGTCTGAGCCATAAGGTTCAAGTTCATCAAGCCACATTGCTTCAGGATTATATTTTGCAAAAAATGGTTTTCCGACCCAATCGGGGTTTCTTCCCTGAAGAAAATCTAACACCATAACTTTTTCACCATTCAGTTCTGCTACTCCTAACATTCTAACCTTTCCAGGAGTTGCAGACATTGAAGGTCCCTTAACAGTTCTGGCTATTCCACTTACAGAATTATAGGCTTTTCTAAATATCTCCCATGCTCTAACCAGTGGAACCCCAAAATAATGCTGGGCTCCTGTATCTCTTGCCATAAACATATAATAAGGAACCATATTCATCTGAACCTGTTTTTTCCACATTGTAGCCCAAACTTCAGCACTATCATTTATATGTCTTAGAATAGGTGATTGGGTTCTAATAACAGCTCCAGTAGATAGTATTCTATCAACTGCTTCTTTGACTTCTTCTGTTTCAAGCTCCTGATAGTGATTAAAATGTGCCATGTATGCAAGATGATAACCTGCTTCCGTAATCTCTGTAAAAAGTTTTATGAGGTCTTCTGCATCATCCTCTGTTGTAAATCTATAAGGCCAAAAAGCAAGTGCTTTGGAGCCAATTCTTATTGTTTTAAGATGGGGGATTTTTGCTTCCAGAATAGGCTCTATATATTGTCTCAAAAGCCTTGTTTTCATTATAAGTGGGTCTCCACCTGTAAAAAGGAGGTCTGTTATTTCAGGATGAGCCTTTATATATTCAATAAGCAACTCAACTTCTTTCATTGCAAATTTAAGCTCATCTATTCCTACAAATTGTGGCCATCTAAAACAGAATGAGCAATATGCATGACATGTCTGTCCCTGTTTTGGAAAGAATAAAATTGTTTCATTGTATTTGTGCTGAGCTCCATGAAGTTTTTTGCCATCTATCTCAGGAACATTATATTTCTGTCCAGCAGGATGAGGATTTAGTTTCATACGAATTTCGTTTGCCTTTTCTCTGATTACTTCTTTAGGTGCATTTTGTTTTAACAGATTTGCAATAATTTCATAATCTTCATCAAGTAGCATTCCTCTTTGAGGGAAGGTCAGTCTAAAAATAGGGTCTTCAAGGGGATTATCCCAGTTAATAAGCTTTTCTACTACGTAGTTATTTGTTTTAAATGGAAAAACCTGTGCTACAACCTCAATATCAAACTGCTGTTCAGGTGTAAGTTTTTCTCTAACTTGGGGTATTTCTCTAAAGTTGTGCACAGTATAACTTCTATATTTCATTTTATAACCTCCAAAGTATTATAAAATATAGTATTTTAATAATCTGGGATGGTTATTATATATAAATGGTATTCCTGTTTCAAATGAGATAAATTATATTCTCGCAAAAGCCCATAATACAATGCTTTTATAGGTTATAGGTTCTTTTCTTACTTTTCTCATTTGCAAGTCTTTGTTTGAAAAAAACATTAAAAATTTTTAAAATTTAATAGTGGTCAGTGGGGAGGATACATTGGAATTAAGACTTTATTTTACTTCTGATGCAGAATATATAACTTTACCTTTAAACTGTACATCTCAGGTAATATCATGCAAAAATCCAGAAGAAAAATCTCATATCCGCATAAAAGAAGAAAGTAAAAATTTTTCTACAAAAATAGTGGTTTACCACACTGGATTAAGAGGAAAAAATTTATCAAGGTCTGTGGAAATAATAGAGGTAATATAATGGCTAAAAAGGAAGTAACAGTAACTTTTAAAACAATTACACCTCTATGGACAGGGGATGCCTGGCAAAATAATAGAGAAATTCGCCCATCTTCTTTGATTGGTAGTTTGAGATTTTGGTTTGTATTCTATTGGAAAATTGCTAAAAATGGAGCTACAGAGAAACTCAATGAAAATGGAATCCCCAAAGAAAGCTTAACTGAATTAGAAAATCCTAAAACAAATAAAACTTTTAGAGCTATTTTAAAAAGTAAGATTATGGAATCACAAAATTTTGATGAAGCAATAGATAAAACTTTAGCTAAACTTGGATTATCTGTTCCTTCAAGGATATTTGGTTGCACAGGATGGAAAAGTAGAATAAAACTGGAAATCGAAGGATTTGAAAAAGAAAATATCAGCTTTGATAATTTGGAGTTTGAATTTCCCTTTAATAAATTACAACAAAATGGGCAAATCCAAAAAAGTTTAAACACAAAATTTTGGATAAAGAAAATTTTGTTTAAAGATAATATTAGTAGTTCATTAAAGTTATTTAAAAATGTAAAAATTAAACTTATTACTACAGATTATTGGTGGGATAAATACTTAAAGGATTTCTTTGAATATTTTAAGGATAAATTAATTTTAGTCGGTGGGAAAAATTCTTTTGGTTTTGGATTTGTCAATTTAAGTTTAGACAACAGTCAAAATATATTAAATACTTTTAGTTCTATAGATAATTATCTAAAGATAGAAAAAGTCTCTTCTATTTATTATAAAGAAAATAATAGGGTCTTAGGTTTTAATTTTAAATACTTCTTAAGGAAAAAAGAAAATAAAGAATTTAGGCAAACTAATTTTGGTAAACAAGGGCGGGCATCAAAAGTTTATGTATCTAATTTATTAGAAGATAATGAAAAATATATTTTTTTGTTAGTTCTAAATTCTCCATTTGATACTACAGGGGATATACCACTTAATGTAATTAACAAATATAAAAATTGGTTAAATGAACTATAAAATCCAGAGGAAGAAAATGGCTAAATATGATTTTTTTGCAGAAAAAATAGATACTGATAACGAAAATTTGGTTTTTAATGAAGATAAAATAAAATTTCTAAATTTGAGATATGGGAATTTATACAAAAAAAGTAAAATCCTTAATAAATTTAAAGGTAAAAATTATTTTGAATATAAAAGTTTTGTTAGCACTGAAAAAAAAGATGATTTTAAAATAGTAAAACAAATTTCAGGAATTTATGAAAATCCAGCAGGTTTACAAAAGTACATAGAAAAACTTCCTAAATATTCTTTTGCTATATGGTTTAAATTCAGATTAAAAGCTCCATATTTTTCAAAAGACGATGATGAATTTTATATAATCCAAAATCCCATTTTAAAGGAAGCTAATTTTAAAGTTCCAGTGATTAGAGGTTCTGCGTGGAAGGGTGCTGTGGCAAGTGCTTTTAGAGAATTATTCAGAGAAGATTTTTCTAACAAAAAAGAAAAAATTGAGAGTTTTTTAAGAGTTTTTGGAGCTGGTTCAGAAAGTATAAAGGCTATAGAACAAGCTTTGATAAAAGAAACAGGAAATTTTGAAAAAGCACGAGAAGGCATTCTATCATTTCTGTTTTTTGAATTAGGATTAGAAATAACTGGACAAGATTTACAAAAAGCAAAAGATATAAAAAACAAGAATGATTTAAGGAATTTCATTAAAGATAAACTATCTAAAAAACTAAATGATAGTCAAAAAGATTTACCTATAGAATTCCAAACCCACAAAGGAAGAGCAATATTTTACCCAACATATTTTGATAAATTATCCCTTGAAATAATTAATCCACATGATAGAAGAAAGAGAGCAGGAACAAATCCTATTCACTATGAGGTAGTCCCAGAAGGAGTAGAAGGAATTTTTCAACTAATTTATATCCCATTTGATGCAGTTTTAAGAAGTGAGGAAGATGTTAAAAATGAAGCAGAAGAAGATTTAAAAAATATAACTGATGCTTTGAAAATCCTATCTAAAAAAGGCATTGGAGCTAAAACTAAATTAGGCTGGGGAACATTTGAGATTTCTAAAGAAGATAAAAAGGTTTGTTTAAACTCAGACTTAGAAGTTCCTCAGGAGTGGGAAAGATGTCAGAGTTAGATTTGAATAAATTGAAACAGTATAAGGATGAAATCTTAAAAGCAGAAATAGGAGCTTTACTTTTTAATCTTGGGAAAACTCATATTGGATTTTGGAAAGAAAAGAAAGAAAATAACCAAAATATATATAGGTATTTTGATATCGACAATACTTCCTTTGAAAATATATTCGGATTTAAGCTTTTCACAAGATATAAAAGTTATTATCAAAAAGATGACAATCTGGGAAAATCTCCTTTTGAGCATGAATTAGAAAGATATAATTTGAAAAACTTCATTTTCAATGAAAAAGTAAAGTTCTCCTTTCAAATAGATGATAAAAATGAAATAAAGTGGGTTAGTTTTTTTAAAGGGGATGCTTTAGAAGATAATGAAGATGGCAAAAAATTTATAAGTCAAGTATTTTTCAGAGGTTGCGAGAATATAAATTCTGGTATAGATAAAGGCTCTCCTGATAAACAATTAGAGCCACCTCTT
This sequence comes from Persephonella sp., assembly GCA_027084095.1. Taxonomy (GTDB): domain Bacteria; phylum Aquificota; class Aquificia; order Aquificales; family Hydrogenothermaceae; genus Persephonella_A. Next base: position 2,108 of record JALWLQ010000007.1, on the reverse strand, counting down.
TGGCTTTCTAACGCATTTGGAAGTTTTAAAGAAAAAATAAAAGAAGAAAATTTTGACCAAAGGAGAAGATGTTTTTATTCCAATCTTGAAAGATTTTTAAAGGAAAAAGATTATTTCCAAAATCCAAATTGGCAAGAAATTAGAAATTTTGTTTTAAAAGAAATCAAAGACTGGTATTCACACCTTTTAAGCGATAGTCGTTTTCCTATTAACGATGTAACTCTTTTCGACCAAGCCTATATGACTGCTTCAATGTTTAAAGCAGTTTTAGCACAGCTTGTTATGGATAATTCTAAATTAACTACTGAGGATGACAAGCAAAATTATTTAAAAAATCCATCTTCTATCAAATGGCGTATCTTAGGAATTCAATACGATAAAATGGGATTAGCAGAAAAGGGATTTAAACTTGCATCTATCAAATGGTATAGAGATAGGATGGAAAAAATTGATGATTTAATCAAGAGACTTTTAGAAGTTAAATATCCAATAGGGAATGAAATTTATAGAGATGAAACAGGGATTTATTTTATAGTTGGAGAGGATTTAGGAAAAGATAGTAGTTCTGGAGTAACAAAACTAAGTCAAGGTTTAAAAAAATTAGAGGAGAGAATTTTTAAGATTTTTGGCAGGTGTTTAAAGGGAGAGATTTATCCATACATATCTTTAACCAAAGCTTCAAGAGGTTTAATGAACTTATCTACTCTTTTAGAGAACGCTAAAGAAAACTTTCTGAAAAAAAATACTGATACTGATTTAATTAAGTTTCAAAAACAGGAATTAGAAAAATATTTTTTAAAAAGAAAAGCGTCAGAAATTGAAGAACTTAAGAAATATCCTATTGATGAAAATACTGAATTTATATTGAAAAAGGATAAGGAAAAAATCCCTAAGAAATGTGGAAAAGAAGAAGAAGTTGAATATAACTTTGCGATAGGTGTCTGTCCCATTTGCCAAGTAAGGTTAATTTTCAGAAGTGATAAATGTAAGAATAACTCACCTACAATCTGTGAAGTTTGCGATAATAGAATACACCACAACCAAGTTGCTTCTTGGATAGATAATATAAGTGAAGAAACAATCTGGATTGATGAAATAAAAGATAAAAACAATCGTATTACTTACATCTCCCTAAAATTTGAACTTGAAGATTGGCTAAATGGAGATTTGTTGAATAGTTTATTAAGAAAGAAAGAGAAGAAAAATTTTAAACTATTCTTGCAACATTTAATCTATTTAAATAATACAATTTCAAATCTAAAAAATAATTTAAGATTGAATGAACAAATATTCAAAGATGTAGAAAAATTAGGGAGAATTTTACAAAAATCAACAGGAGAGCTAACTGGGTTACTTAAATTTGTAGAAGATATAAGAACAGAAGATATATTTGAAGTAAATTTAGACAAAATATCTAAAATTACTAATGATAATATAATCTTTACTCTTGACGAAAATAACTTTGATAAAAATATCAAAATAAGTTCAATAGAATTAAGAGTAAGAAGTATAGATGACATTATAAATAATAAATTTTCATCAATAACTCCGCCTGAACTTCGAGATGTTGCAAATAGATTTTCTAATTTATACCAAAGAGTAATAAAACCTGAATTATTAAAAATATTAGATATTCTTAAAAAACTAAAAATTGATTTTGATATATTTTATACTCTTTATAAAGAAGCATTAAAAGGTATAAGAAAAGAAAACGAAAGTTTAAATGACTTTTTTAAACAAATATTTTTTGACCAAATAATCGGAACCAAATGGGAAGATTGGATTAAGCAAACACCTCTAAATAACAAAATAAACTGGCAAGAAGAAAAAATAAAATGGGAAGAATTTACAGATAAAAATGACCCAGCTTTAGATATTTTATCAGCCCTATTACTCCAATTCCTTCTTAGAAAAAATCCTTCACCTGCAAGACTTAGAAGAATTTGGGAAACAACACAAGAATTCTTTAAAAATATCCACGAAAACTTAGATAGGGATTTAGGAATTCCAGAATGGAGAAAGAAAAGATTAGTTTGGGAAGTTGATTACACAGATAAAATTAAGGAAACAGGAGAAGAATTAGAAGGTAATGGGTTAAAGTTCTGGGC
>JALWLQ010000006.1 GCA_027084095.1 Persephonella sp. | reverse complement strand
AGCTGAAAAGGAACAAAAGGTATCCAATCAAGAGGGATATAAGCAAGGACAAAAAATAAACTACCTAAATTCATATAAACAAGAGAACCAACCAGAAATCTAATAGTTATCGGCTGATAATTTTTTATCACAGGTAAAACATGAATGGTAAATAAAACAACTGCTGTAAGGGCAAACAGTGCAGCTATCTGATAGTTTTTTATATACATAAGCAACGAAGACAACGAAGCAGCCACAAAAACAGCTATCTGGAGTTTTTCATTTTTTAGTTCAGATTGCTGGGAGTTGGGGATTATCTGATAAGCTGCCCCAAGTATTGTATGCAAAATAAATCCAAAAACAGATACCAGACCAACAAAAACATAGTCATACCCTATTCCATGTGAAAAAACAGCCATAAACAAATCAATAAAAGCCAGAATAAAAAAGAACGGAGTTACTTTTGACACATAAAACATTCAGCCTCTCCAAAATGATATATTATTTTTAAACTATTTTAATATCACAGAAGGAATTAGTTTTATAAATGATAAAAGTCAATATTGAAAAACTTGTTTATGGTGGAAAAGGACTTGGGAAAATAGATGATAGAGTATGCTTTGTCCCCTTTGTCCTACCTGAAGAGGAAGTTTCTGTAAAAATAACAAATGAGAAAAAAAGTTTTATAGAGTGCCAGCCTGTTGAAATCTTAAAAAGTTCTCCCTACCGTGTAGAACCTGTCTGCAAATATTTTACCTACTGTGGTGGCTGTGATTATATGCATATCCAGTATGAAAAACAGGTTGAATACAAAAAGGAGATATTCCTTGAAACCCTTGAAAGAATAGGAAAAATAAAAGATATTCCCCTGCAAAATGTTTTCCCGTCAGAAAATCCTTTCCATTACCGGAATAGAGTTCAGTTTAAAATATACGGAGAAAAGGTCGGCTTTTATCAACGGGAAAGCCATAATGTTATCAATATAGACTACTGCTATCTCCTGAAAGAAGAGTTAAATCAGGCTTTAGCTGGTTTAAGAGAAGTTTTACCATTTCTTACCTTCCAGCCTGTTGAAGCTCATTTTTATTCATCCTCAGAAGGCCAGATGACAGTCAGATTTATATTTCCCCGTAGGGTAAAAAGCTTCCCTCTGGGGCTGAAACATCTTAAAGCATTTTTAGGAGAAACCCTTGTAGGTGCAGGTATATACCAGAAGGACAAAATACCAAAAAGATTAAACTTTATAGGCAGCCCATTTAGTTATGAAACTGTTGGTGATTACAGGTTTAGAGTATCTGCAGACTCATTTTTTCAGGTTAACAGATTTCAAGTCAAAAATATGATACAGATTGTTGAGGAAGAAGCAAAAAACAGTAATGTATCAGTTGCATTTGACCTTTACAGTGGAGTTGGAACATTTACCATTCCAATAGGCAGATATATAGAAAAAGTCTTTGGTGTAGAGATAAATCCTTATGCTGTTCAGGATGCAAACCACAATAAAAAACTGAATAAAACCCCTAATGTTCATTTCCACAGGGCACCTGCATCACAGGTTTTAAACTACATGAAAAAGAAAAATCCACAGCTTGTTCTGGTTGACCCTCCAAGAACAGGACTGGATAAAGATACTTTAAATGCACTCTTAGAACTACCACAGCTTAAAAAGCTGATATATATATCCTGTAATCCATCAACTCTGGCTCGGGATATAAATAAACTTGTAGAAAGTGGCTTCCAGCTCACAAAGACCTATATGATAGACATGTTCCCCCAAACCTACCATATAGAAAGCATAACAATTTTAGAAAGATAACCGATGATAATAATTAAATGAAAAGAAAAGACCCTATTTCAAGGCTTGTTTTATTCTGGATAATACTGCTGGCAGTTATTGCATTTATATTCTTCACAGGATTTAACATATATCAGGAAATACAGGAATATAATCTGGGAAAAAATCAGCTTAAATCTACAATCATAGAAGAAAGAAAAAAATTAATGGAAAATCAGATTAACCAGATTATAACCCTGGCTGAATTTGAAAATAGTCTGCTGGAAACAAGACTAAAAAACAATCTAAAAGATGTTGTTGGAATTGCAGACACCATGCTTGAACAAATCTATCTATTTCTTAAAGGAAAAATCTCAGACAAAGAAATCCAAAATATATTCTTAGCATCAATAAGAAAAGTAAGATTTTTCAGTGGTAGAGGATACTACTTTATTACCCGTGCAGATACGACAGGTATTGTCCTTGCTAATCCTGCCTTTCCTGAAATTGAAAATAAATCAATGTGGAATTATCAGGATATTTACGGCAAATATGTTCAGAGGGAGTTTTTACTGGCAGCTTTAAGAGGTGGCGGATTTGTAAGCTATTACTGGTATCTCCCAGGTCATGGGAAAAAACCTTACAAAAAAATTGCTTACCTAAAATTATTTGAACCATTTAACTGGATTATTGGTTCTGGAGATTATATAGAATATCTACGGCAACAGGTTAAAACAGAATTTGCCAAAACAATTCAAAAAATGGAGAAAAATAATCTAAATCAAATTCTTCTAATAGATGGATTTACACAATCCTGTCTTTCTGATACAGCCACCTGCAAAAAATTTAGTTTTATAAAAAATCTCAAAGAGGGAATTTCCCAGGATAGAGATTATCTTATCTATAAAAAGTATTACTCCAACTGGGATATGTATATTGTATCTATATTCTATCTGGGAGATATAAAAGAGATTATTGAGAAAAAGCTAAAAAACCTCAAAGAGACAGTTAAAAAAGACATCTTAACAACAACTGCAGCAGGAGGATTTCTATTTTCTCTTCTTGCAATATTAAGTTTCCTCTTTCTAAGACAGGTTTCTGCAGCAGAAAAAGAGTTATCCTCAAAAGAAAAATCCCTTCAGAAAGAACGGAAAAATCTTATACTTAAAATATATAAAGACAAATTAACAGGTCTGTTCAACAGAGAAAAATTCAACAAAGATATAGGAAAATACCGTATAGCAACAATAGCAGTCATAAATATAGACAATTTCAGAGAAATAAATGATGTATTCGGCTATGAGTTTGGAGATTACATACTCAAAACTATTGGGAAAATTCTCAAAAAAGAAGCAAAAAAAATCCATTCCAAATTAAAAGTATACAGAATTTTTGGTGATGAATTTGTTATTGCCGACCTTAATAACAATCTTCCCCCTGAAGAATTTGAAAAAGCTATAAAAAATATTGTTTCAAAAATAAATAATATGATTTTCAAGCATGGTAATGAGGCAGTAAATTTAAGGGTATCAGCAGGAATAGCCATTGCCCAGAACGACCCATTACAAAAGGCAGATATAGCATTAAAAAATGCAAGATTACTTGAAAATGTACCAGTCAGTAGTTACATAGAGGAAAGCTCAGCAATTGCAGAATATAAAGAAAATCTAATATGGGTAAATAGAATAAAATCTGCTCTTCAAGACGGACGAATAGTAAATTATTATCAACCGATTATAAACAATAAGACTGGACAGATTGAAAAGTATGAAGTTCTGGTTCGGTTGATAGATGAAGATGGAACAGTTTATACTCCATATCATTTCCTTGAGATAGCAAAAAAATATAAACTATACACAGATGTATCAAAAACAGTAATACAAAACGCATTTAAGACAGCAAGAAAATACAAAATAAATCTATCAATAAATCTATCTCTGTCAGATATTATCAACGTGGAAATGGAAAACTTTATACTTCAGCTACTTGATACAAAAGATGTATGTAAATATATAACCTTTGAACTACTGGAAGATGAGAGTATTGAAGGAGCTCAGGAAGTTATAGATTTTGTTAACAAAGCAAAAGAAAAAGGAGCAAAAATATCCATTGATGATTTTGGTAGTGGATACTCAAACTTCGTTTATCTGGTAGAGTTAAACATTGATTATATTAAGATAGATGGCTCTTTAATTAAAACAATGCTGGAAAATAAGATTTCCCATGCTATTGTAGAAGCCATAGTAACATTTGCAAAAGAAGTAAATATAAGTACCATTGCAGAATTTGTGGAAAACGAAGAAATACAAAAAGAGGTAGAAAAACTGGGAATAGATTACTCTCAAGGATATTACTTTGCTAAACCCTCACCTACCTTACCTATATCATAAGCAAAAATTTCTTTTGTGATATACTTTTAAAAAATTTTTTTAGGGGTATTAAAAGCAGGTTAATATAAAAAATGGATAGTAGCAGTCCTACCTTATTAAAGGTAGAAAACTTATCAAAAAAATTTCTCATAAAGAAATCCCTTCTAAAAAAAGAGTATTTTACTGCCGTTGATGATGTCAATTTATGTTTAAACCAGAATGAGATATTAGGTGTTGTTGGTGAGTCAGGAAGTGGAAAATCGACTATCGGAAAATTAATCCTAAAACTAATAAGAAAAGATAGTGGCAAAATAGAGTTTGAGGGAAAAGATATATATCAACTGAGCAGAAAAGAAGAAAAAGAGTTTAGAAGAAAAACATCCGTAGTTTTTCAAGACCCCCGAACATCCCTTAATCCAAGACTAAAAATTAAACAGATTATTGAAGAGCCATTAATTGTTCATGAATTCCCAAAGGAAAAAAGAAAAAAACTGGTGGTTCAGGCAATAAAAGATGCAGGACTGGATGAAACATTTTTAGATAGATATCCTTCAGAACTTTCTGGAGGACAAAGGCAAAGAGTTGCTATTGCAAGGGCAATTGTTTTAAAACCAAAAATGATTGTTGCAGATGAACCAACATCAGCCCTTGATGTATCCATACAGCTTCAAATTATAAACCTGATAAACAATCTTAAACAAAAGTTTGGAATAAGTTTTCTTTTTATATCCCACGACCTTAATGTAGTTGGTATGCTTGCAGACAGGATTATGGTTATCTACAGAGGAAAAATAATGGAAAAAGGAAGAGCAAAGGAAATATTAAAAAACCCATCACATCCTTACACGAAAGTGCTTTTAGCCTCTCTTCCCCCAGACCATCCCTCAAAAAGAAAAAAACTTGAACAGATAACCGAAGTTTACAGAGAAGAGGCTGAAAATGGATGTGTCTTCTACTCCAGATGTCCAGTAGCACAGGATATATGCAAAACACAGCCAGAATACAAAAAACTTGACAACAGGGAGGTTTATTGCCACTTTGCTTGATAGCAGTTTGCTTATTCAGATAGGAATAATCTTTGGACTTCTTTTATTATCTGCATTCTTTGCAGGTATTGAGTCATCTTTTTTCTCAATGGACTGGCTTAAAATTAAACGCCTTGCCAGAGAAGGGAAAAAATCTGCAATAATAGCCGATTTACTCCGTTCAAGGCCAAAAGAATTGGTTATTACCTTCTTAATTGGGAACGAACTGGTAAACATCACAGCCTCTGCGATTACATCAGGGCTGGTTCTACATTATTTAGGAGAAAAATATTTATTTATTGCAATTATAATAATGACCATTCTTATTCTCACTTTTGGTGAAATAACCCCAAAAACCATAGGTTCATACTATCCAGAAAGATATGCTCTTTTTGCTGCAAGACCTTTTTATATGTTTTATATAATAATAACTCCTTTTAGATTTGTATTTATGAAACTTGCCGAATATATACTAAAAAAAGTAGGTCTGGAACTTCCTGTTGAAAGCCACAAGCTATCCGAAGATGAACTTTTATCTATTATTTCAGTAGGAACAGAAAACAAAGTATTTACGGAAGAAGAAAAAGAAATTATAGAGTCAGCTCTCGAACTCCACGAAGTAACCGTAAGCGAAATAATGACCCCCCGAAGAGATATATTTGCCATAGAAAAAGGAAAAACAGTAAGGGAAGTCCTTGAGATAATCAAAGAGCACGACTATAGCAGAATACCTGTCTATGAGGGTTCTCTGGATAATATAGTCGGAATTCTCTATGTAAAAGACATTATCTTCCTGAAATTTGAAGGCAGGGAAGAAAAAATAGACAGATTTTTAAGAAAGCCTTATTTTGTTCCTGAATTTACCCCCCTTTTAGACATAATGAAAAAATTTGAAGAAACTAAAAACCATATAGCCATAGTTGTGGATGAACACGGAACAGTTGTTGGTTTAATTACCTTTCAGGATATTCTTGAGTTTATAGTTGGAGATATCCCTGAAGAATATGAAGAAGAAGAACCATTTATGGAAAAAATTGGAAAAGATAAATGGAGGGTTTCAGGAAAATTAGAAGTTGAAATCCTTGAAGAAGACCTGGGGATTACTCTTCCCCCTGATTATGAATTTGATACAGTTGCAGGATTTATACTTGATTATATAAAAAGAATTCCAAAAGAAAACGAAAGCTTTATATATCAGGGCTACAAGTTCACCATAGAAAAAGTAGAAAATAACAGGATTATCTCTGTAATTATTGAAAAACTTCCAGAACAACCACAAGAGGAAGAGAAAGAATGATAAGTTATCTGATAGGAATTTTGTTTTTCTTAATACTTGAGGCATTTTTCTCAGGCTCAGAATTAGCCTTATTTTCTGTTGACAGAAATAGACTGAAATATCTTGCAAAAAATGGAGACAAAAGGGCAAAGAAGGTCTATGAAAAATTAGAAAAAAGATTTGACGACTATGTTGCTATCTGTTTAATAGGAACAACCTTAAGCATTGTTACAATAACTGCTCTCTTTGTTAGTTTCTTATACTCTTTATCAAATTTTGTCCCTTTTATACAAAATAAAGAAAAACTTCTGGCAGAAAGTATAATTGTAGTTACCCTTTTATTTGGAGAAATCCTACCAAAAAGTATATTCCAGCATTATGCAGACAAAATAATCTTTTATATTGTGCCTGCCCTGGAGTTTTCCAGAAAAATCTTTTATCCATTATTACTCATAGCAAAAGCAATAAACAGATTGGTATTTTTCCTATTCAGGCTGCAACCTAAAAAAGACAAACTCTTATCACGGGAAGAACTACTTGATGTTCTTAGACTTGAAACAGAAGGAATAGAAGAATTAGAGAAAAAAATTGTTGCCAATGTGCTTATCTTTGAAGAAAGAAGACTTGGCGAGATAGTTGTTCCTCTGTCTGACGTTGCAGCTATTCCCCTGGGTAGTAAAATCAGTGAAATCATTCACATATTTAAAGATACAGGTTTTTCCAGAATTCCTGTTTATAAAAAAAGAATAGACCAGATTGTGGGAGTTGTCAGAGCCTATGACCTTGTTAAAGCAGATGTTGATGATACTGTAGATAAACTGGTCAGACCTATAAGATATCTTCCTGAGTTTACAAGCCTCCCCAACGTTTTAAAAGGGTTTAAACAGTTCAAAGACCACATGGCAGTAGTTGTTGATGAAAGGGGAGCTACAATGGGGATAATCACCCTTGAGGATGTCCTTGAAGAAATAGTCGGAGAAATCAGAGATGAATTTTCCAAAAAAGAAAAGAAAATGATAAAAAGATTTATACAGGACAAAATAGTTGTTGATGGTCGTATAGAATTAAAAGAAGTGGAAATGCTTATAAACGAGAAATTACCAGAGGGACCTTATGAAACTATAGGTGGAATGATTATATATACGCTTGGGAGAATGCCCAAAAGAGGAGAAAGTCTAACAGTAGGGAATGCCAAATTTACAGTTTTAAGCATTAATATAAGAAGGGTTCAGGAAGTCCTGATAGAAAAATTAAAAGAGAAATCTGACAATAATGGAGCGAGCGACGGGACTTGAACCCGCGACCCCTTCCTTGGCAAGGAAGTGCTCTACCAACTGAGCTACGCTCGCTCAATTAGGGTGAATATTATATATGCAAAATTTCGTCTATGTCAAGAACAAATAAAATCTCAGGCTAAATATCAATTTTGTTCCTGATGATACCGATAGTTTTCAAAAAACTAATTGAAAATACCACACTACCAATAAAAGCATATACAATTTTATGGCACAAAAGAGGAAAAAAATTCATATCTTTTAGTAAAATATTTAACGAATATACCAAAGCCCAGATATTAGCAAAAAATAACACACTATAAAAAACATTTCTAAAAGGAAAAACTCTATTCTTTATTAGAGTTAAAGCCCCTACTGCATTTAGTATCCCAAATAGAAAACTCATAAAATTAAAATTGGCAACATCTAACCATACAGCCAAACTAAAAATAAACAAATAAAACACTGAAATAACAGTAAAAGCAGTCAATAGTTCCTTATATATTTTCATTGTTTTTATTAATCCCCCCTAAGACAGTATATTGTCTTAAATTTTATAATTTATACT
>JALWLQ010000005.1 GCA_027084095.1 Persephonella sp. | reverse complement strand
CACCTAAAGAGTTTAAAGGAAAACCACATGAAAACGTAATAATGGGTAATACATGCCTTTATGGTGCAACAGGAGGACACCTGTTTGCAGCAGGAATTGCCGGTGAAAGGTTTGCTGTTAGAAACTCTGGTGCTGTTGCTGTTGTAGAAGGGGCAGGAGACCACTGCTGTGAATATATGACAAATGGAACAGTTGTTGTTCTTGGCAAAACAGGAGTTAACTTTGGTGCTGGTATGACAGGTGGAGTTGCCTATGTTTATGACCCTGAAGGAGAGATGGAGAGAAATATAAATCCATCCTACGTATTTATAGATGAAATGGATGATGAAGATGTAGAAACAATCAAAAGACTTGTAACAAAACATAAAGGATATACAGACAGCGAAATAGCGGGAAAAATACTTGAAAACTTTGATGAGGAAATAAATAATTTTGTAAAAATTTCCCCTGTAGAAGTTAAAAAACCTGCTCCAGAAACAGACGAAGCAAAACCAGAAAAATAAGGAGGTATCATGAAAAAAGTAGCTGTTTTTATGGGAAGTAAATCAGACCTGGAATTAATGCAAGGTTGCTTTGATATGCTGGGCAAATTTGGCATTGAGTATGATGTTTTTGTTTTATCAGCCCATAGAACACCTGAAGAGGTTGCTGAAGCTGTAAAAAATGCAGAGGAAAAATACGGAGTTATTATAGCTGCTGCCGGATACGCTGCGCACCTTGCAGGAACAATAGCAGGAAAAGTTGCAATACCAGTTATAGGAATACCTGTTGACAACTCTTCATTTAAAGGTTTCGATTCTCTGCTATCTACAGTGATGATGCCACCGGGGGTTCCTGTAGCAACAGTTACAGTAGGAAAAGCCGGTGCAACTAATGCAGCTGTTCTTGCAGCTCAAATTCTGGGAGTGGCTTATCCTGAAATACAGCAGAAGGTAAAAGAATACAAACAAGAAATGAGAGAAAAAGTCTTAAAAGCAAATGAAGAAGTCCAGAAACTTATTTAAGATATTTTTTGTTTTTTTCTTCTTTATATTTGTTGGCTGTAAAGAGGGAGGGGCTTTAAGCTCAAAAGTAGAAGCACAGGTAGTAAAAGTTATTGATGGGGATACAATAATAGTGAAAATACCTGAAACCACTTTTAATAAAAATCAGGCAACACTTAAGAACTTAAGATTTACAATTCGCCTTCTGGGAGTAGACACCCCAGAGAGTAAAGAAAATAGAAGGGCAAGACTACAGGCTAAAGAATTAAATACAACAGTAAGGGTTATTGTTTTTTTAGGTAAAAAAGCAAAAGAGTTCACAGAAAAGCAATTACTACTTGGAAAAAAGGGAAAAAGAAAAATCTATAAAAAAGTGTATCTGGAATTTGATAAACAGCCACAGGACAGATATGGAAGACTTCTTGCTTATGTATGGCTTCCTGATGGAAAAATGCTTAATAGAGAGCTTATCTGCAACGGATATGCACTTCCTCTTACTATAAAACCAAATACAAAATACAGTAGAGAATTTTTAGAGTGTTATAAAAAGGCAGTGGAAAACCATCTGGGTTTATGGCAAAGACCGTAAAGGAGGCAAAATGGACGAGCTTAAAGATACAAAAACCATAAAAGATGCAGTCAGAACAATAATTTTTATAGTTCTGGTAGTTTCTTTTATAAGAGTATTTTTTGCACAGGCTTTTAATATTCCTTCTGGTTCTATGAAACCAACTCTGCTGATAGGAGATTTTATCCTTGTTAATAAACTTGTTTATGGAGACTGGAGTATAGGCATACCATTTACAGGAATAGATTTTTATAGATACAAAAATAGGCTGGCAAAAC
>JALWLQ010000004.1 GCA_027084095.1 Persephonella sp. | reverse complement strand
TCTCAAATATCTTTTTTCTAATTCTTTCTGCCAGCTTTAGAGCGTCTTCTATTGTTGTTTCTGGTAAAACAACAATAAATTCTTCTCCACCATATCTACCAACTTTGTCTATATCTTTCCTTATCTCCTTTTTTATTATTTCTGCTACCTGTTTAAGGATTATATCTCCTATTGCATGACCATAGGTATCGTTTATGCCTTTAAAATCATCTATATCCATCAGAATTATGCTAAATTCATGATTGTATCTTTTTGCTCTTTCTACTTCTCTTTCTGCATATTCAACAAGGGCACGTCTGTTGTATAAACCGGTAAGAGGGTCATAAGTGGCAAGATTTAATATGTTAATGTTGTAAACCAGATGAGATAAAATCATGTCTGTATATTTAAGCTCTTCTTCTGATAGTTTTTCTCCCCGTTTGAAGATAACTATATATAAAGAGTATTCATCATCAATATCTTTTTTTATAGAAACGGTATAACCATCTTTGTTCTCATTCCAGATAATGTCATTATCTTTATATGTTTGTTGCAATTTTCTAAACTCATTTTTCTCTAAGTTTAGAGGAATTTTATTAAGTAGGTATCTTTCAGAATGAACCAGCACGGCACATTGATTTTCTACCTTTGAGAATAGACATAAGACATTTCCATCTGCATTTAAAAGTTCGTCTAATTTGTTTATTGTAAATAGAGCAAAATTATGAATATCTCTGGTCATAGATATCATTTTGGCTGTTGTTGTGAGAACTAAGTTCATTCCCCGTTGATGTTTTAATATTTTTTGTCTTGTTATTTCCAGAACTTGAGATATTTTTGCAAATTCATCATTTCCATACAGATGAAGGTCAAAGCTCACATTTTCAAGCCCTTTATCACTCATATATTGGATATTTTTTTTCAAATAATTAACAGGATAAAGAAGTATTTTTTTGAAGAAAAAGTTATAGAAAGCAAGAGATAAGAGGAAAAATACAGAGAAAACAATAATACTTCCAATTATAGAGGAAATTACTTTTTTGTTTATAACAGCTGATTTTTCTACACATCCTACTATGTAGAAATTACCATTATCAAATTTAGAATGGGAGCATATGAAAGATGTAAATGTCTTTGGTGAAGTTTGTAATACGAATACAGGTTCATAACTACCAAGGGGAAAGTTTTGAGGTGAAAGTATATGCTCCAGAGCAGATTTATCTATAATAGCATAATACATGTTTTCCATATTTATTATTAAGTATTCTGCCCAAAGTATGTACTTGTTATTTGAGTATTGGTTTAGTTGTATTGATGAAAGAGGAAACTTTTTCCCTATTGTGTAGCCTTGAACTCTATTATAGATACTGTATATATGGAACTTTTTCAGCATGTTAAAGTCTAAGTTGAGATTTTTATCTCTATAATCTGAAATAAATATCTTGGCATTATTTTCTATAGTCTCAAGCTCTTTTTTGATTAATCTCTTTTCAACTTCAATGGTTTTCTTTAAACTTACTTTGATTTTTTGAATTTCTTCTTGAATATTTATAGCTGTTAATATTCCAACAGCCGTTATAAAGGATATCATAAAAAGAAAAATCAGAATTAATACTACTTTTTGCCCATAACTTTCAACACCAAATTTTTTTTCAAGAAACTGATTATATTTAAGATACCTGTCCATACGCTTTTGTTTTGATAGCATGACTTATCTCTTAATATTTTTTATGTTGTTCTTTTTAATAATATTCATTTTCGGAAAAAATCAAAGAGTTATATAATTTAATACTGCTAATAATAAACAAAATGAGGTTGTAAATGGGACAGCAGAAGTTTTATGTGACTACACCGATATACTATGTGA
>JALWLQ010000003.1 GCA_027084095.1 Persephonella sp. | reverse complement strand
AAGGAGGAAGGAAATGAGAAGTCTAAAGTTGGCAATAGCTGCAGTGGGGGCTGTTGCAGTATCTGCCTTTGCATCAGATGCAGACCTGCTCAAACAGGCTAAAACCTATTTCAAACCATTACCAAAGGAAATCCCAGCACCTAAAGATAATCCTACAACACCTGAAAAAGTTGAATTAGGTAAAAAGCTTTACTACGACCCAAGATTATCTCTCAGTGGTGTTATAAGCTGTAATACATGTCATAACCTTGCAACTTTTGGTGTTGATGGTGTTCCAACGGCACTTGGACATCAGTTTAAAACAGGGGGAAGAAACTCCCCAACTGTATTAAATGCAGGATTCCATGTTGCTCAATTCTGGGATGGTAGGGCAAAAACCCTTGAAGACCAGGCAAAAGGTCCAATACTTGCCCATGTTGAAATGGCAATGCCAAATCCTGATTTTGTAGTTCAAAAAGTTCAATCTATTCCTGGTTATGTTGAAGAGTTCAAAAAAGTGTTTGGAGATAAAAACCCAATTACTTATGACAATATTGCTAAAGCAATAGCTGCTTTTGAAAGAACACTTGTTACACCATCCAGATTTGACAAATTCTTACAGGGTGATACAAATGCTTTAACCAAAGAAGAAAAAGAAGGTCTCAAGCTATTTATAGATAAAGGATGTGCAAGCTGTCATAATGGTGTGGCTGTAGGTGGAACGATGTTTGCCAAATTCGGTGTTGTAAAACCATATCCAACACCAGACCTTGGAAAATACAAAGTTACCAAAAAAGAAGCAGACAAGTATGTATTCAAAGTTCCATCCCTCAGAAATATAGAGATGACTTATCCATACTTCCATGATGGTTCTGTTTGGGACTTGAAAAAAGCAGTTAAAATTATGGGAGAAACACAGCTTGGCATAGAGCTTACAAATGATGAACTTGATAAAATTGTTGCATTCCTGAAATCTCTTACAGGAGAAATTCCAAAAGAAGCAAGAACAATGCCTGTATTGCCAGCATCCTCAGACTATACACCAAAGCCAATGTTAAAAGTCCATGACTAAAATAAAAGCCCCGAAAGGGGCTTTTTTAATTTGAATAATTATCTATGAAAATACAGATAAATTCTCTAAAAGAACTTCGGCAGCTTACAGACAGGTTTGCAAATTGCCTTAAAGGAAATGAAATAATACTATTGCAGGGAAATCTGGCTGCAGGAAAAACCACTTTTACCCGTTATCTTGTTTCTTCTATAGACCCTTCTGTAGAAGACGAGGTTAATTCTCCTACATTTTCAATTATGAATGAGTATGAAACATCAAAGTTTCCTGTGTATCATATTGATTTGTATAGGGTAAAAGATTTTGACCTTACAGATGTTCTTGGAAACGGGGTTGTTATTGTTGAGTGGGCAGATGAAGAGTTAAAAAATGAGTTAAGCCAGTATACAGACTTACCGGTTATTTTTATCAAGATATCTGTTGAAAATGATGAAATAAGGCTGTTTAATATAGATTTTATAAATGCAGACTATCTAAAAGAATGTATTTTCACACTTTATAGTTAAAATAAACAGGAAGATTAAAATAACTGTCTGAAACCTTTTTTCCTTACAGATAAACCCCGCAAAAGTTCATCTTTTAAAAGATTGGATAAAAGGGTTTGATATTTTTATTCCAAAGGATACAGCGAACCAGAGGGGCAATATAGGTCTGTAAAGAGGACAGAACTTTTGTAAAGTAAGAAGCTAACTGCTTTAAAAGTAAATATTTCCCAAGAAAAAACTTCTTACCTAATCCTCTAAATTTAAAAATCTTTTTGAAATAGCAAGATGGCTGAAATCAAAGATAAATAAGGTTGAAATTT
>JALWLQ010000002.1 GCA_027084095.1 Persephonella sp. | reverse complement strand
AGGGAGAAATAGCAGACCGGATAGATGTCCTATGCAAAAAAAATAATGGATTAATCAGAAAAGAGGATTTACGCAGATATGCTGTGGCAGAAAAAGACCCTGTTTACTTCAAGTTCAGGGATTACGACATTTTCATAAACTCTCCACCTTCACCTGGTGGGGTGTTAATAGCATTTACATTAAAACTTCTTGAAAAAGAAGATTTAGGAGATTTTGGAAGTATACAGCATATATCAAAACTTGTTGAAGCAATGCATACAACATATCTGTTTAGAAGAGAACATATTGATAAAAATATACATAAAACCGGCATAGAACTAATCATAGAGGATGAAAATCTGATTAAAACTTATCAAAACTTTTTCAAAAAAAGGATTAATCTGTGGGGAAATACAACCCATATATCTATAATTGATAAATACGGGAACGCAGTTAGCACCACCACAACAAACGGAGAAGGTTCAGGATATATAATCCCAGAAACAGGGATAATGCTAAATAATATGCTTGGAGAAGAAGACCTTAATCCTGAAGGATTTTTCAAATGGCCTGAGTATGTCAGACTTCCTTCAATGATGTCTCCATCTGCAGTTCTAAAGGAAAACCAGATAAAACTAATATTAGGAAGTGCAGGAAGTAACAGAATTAGAAGTGCAATTATACAGACGATTTTAAATAATATTGTTTTTAACAAAAGTATAAAGGAAGCTGTAGAGCTACCACGAATACATTATGAAAATCATGTGGTATTTATTGAGCCTGGATACTCCCCTGAGATTATTAAAAAAGCAGAGGAATTATACGAAACGGTGGTGTTTGAAGAAAAAAGTCTGTTTTTCGGTGGTGTTCAGGCTGTTACAGGTGATTTTGAGGGGGCAGGAGACCCCCGTAGAAGTGGTTATGTCATAAAAGTGGATTAATCAAAAAGGGCATCAACAAAAGCCTTTGCATCAAACGGCTGTAAATCTTCTATTCCTTCACCAACACCTATAAACTTAATAGGAATTTTAAGCTCTTTGCATATTGGTATAATTGCTCCACCTTTTGCTGTTCCGTCCAGCTTTGTAATTACTATTCCTGTTATATCTGTTGCTTCTTTGAAAACTTTTGCCTGATTTATTGAGTTCTGTCCAATTGTTCCATCAAGGACAAGTATTGTTTCAACAGGTTGGTCTGGCATAAGTTTTTGTATAGTTCTTTTTATCTTCTGAAGTTCCTTTATAAGATGCTCTTTAGTGTGCAATCTTCCAGCAGTATCAACCAGAACAATATCATCCCCCCTGCTTTTTGCAGAATTTACAGCATCATACACAACAGCTGCAGGGTCAGCTCCCGGAGAATGTTTAACAATCCTTGCACCTGCCCTTTCTGCCCATACTTCAAGCTGGTCTATGGCTGCTGCCCTGAACGTATCTGCTGCAGCAAGGACTACAGATTTACCTTCTTTTACAAACTGGGCTGCCAGTTTTCCAACAGTGGTTGTTTTTCCACTACCATTTATACCAAGGAACAAAATCACAGCAGGTTTTTCATCACCAAGATTTAGAGGTTTTTCACACTCTTTTAAAATCTCATAAAGCTTTTCTTTCAGTAATTCCTTTAATTCTTCTCCGTCTTTCAGTCTTCTCTTCTTGCTTTCTTTCCTCAGAAAATCCAGAATTTCCTCTGTTTCCTTTACACCTACATCTGCTTTGAGAAGAACCATCTCAATATCTTCAAAAAGCTCCTCATCTATCTTCCTACCAAATGATATACTGCTAAAGGTGTCAACAAACTGTTTTTTAGTTTTTTCAAGGCCTGATTTCAGTCTGTCAAACATAGACTTGAACATTTTCCACCTCACGTGTAATAATTAAATTAAGTT
>JALWLQ010000001.1 GCA_027084095.1 Persephonella sp. | reverse complement strand
ACAGAATTAAGCAGATTGTTTATAGAGTTGATGAAAATAAACAGTTTGAGAAACTAACAGAAAGCCTCAAAGAGCATCCAGAAACCAAAACAATAATCTTCACAGAAACCAAAAAAGAGGCTGACCAAATAGCAAATAAACTCAGGAAAGAGGGCTTTAACGCCGGTGCTATTCACGGAGATTACTCACAGGCAAAAAGGGAAAAAGTTCTCAGAGATTTCAGAAGAAATCAACTTCAGATACTTGTTGCAACAGATGTTGCTGCAAGGGGACTGGATATAAAAGGTGTTGACCTTGTTATGAATTATTCTCTCCCAAGGAATGTTGAAAGCTACGTTCACAGAATAGGAAGAACCGGAAGGGCAGGTAAAGAAGGAACAGCAATATCAATAATGAACACTCAGGAAGATAACTTGTTTAGACTTATTAAAAAAATAACTAAAGCTGATATCCAGTTTGAAAATCTTTCAGATAAAGAGTTCACAAAACCACAGTCAAAAAGAAGATTTACCAGCCGAAGAAGATATACCCGCAGGTAATTACAAGGGGACGTTGTTCCCCTTTTTCTATTATAATTTTCTTTAAAAACAGGAAAATATAAAGGAATGGATGGAATACTTCTTATTGATAAACCTGCAGGTATCACATCAAACAGCCTTGTTCAAAAAATCAAAAAACATCTAAAAAATATTTACAACACAGATGTAAAAATTGGCCATACAGGGACTTTAGACTTTTTTGCCACAGGATTAATGATAATAACACTTGGAAAAGCCACCAGACTAACAGAATATTATCAGGGCTTAGATAAAGAATATATTGCTACAGGTGAACTGGGAAAAATCACAGATACTTATGATATAAACGGAAAAATTATTGAAGAAAAAGAATGTGATATCTCAGAAGAAAAGCTTAAAGAAATAATACTTTCTTTTCCAAAAGAATATTTCCAGTATCCACCTCCATACTCAGCAAAAAGAATAAAAGGTAAAAGAGCCTATCAACTTGCCAAAAAAGGCATTCAGCCTGAGCTAAAGCCTAAAAAGGTGAAAATTTACTCCATGGAAATTTTAGATATATCTCTGCCATTTTTTACAATCAAAGTTTATTGTTCATCAGGAACATATATCAGAAGCATAATAAAAGAAATCGGCGATTTGACAAGCTGTGGTGCATATACAAAAGAGTTAAGAAGGACAAAAATTGATAGCTTTTCAGTAGAAAATGCACTACCTCTAAATGAATTCTTACAAAAAACAGATATTCAGGATATCATTATTCCCCTTGAAAATGCTTTACCATTTATGGAAAAAATCCAGCTAAATGAAGGATTTGACAAAAGATTTCTACACGGTCAAAGATTTAGAGTGCCTGCACAGAAGGGTATTTACAGGATTTACGACCATACCGGTAAATTTATAGGCATCGGAAAAGTAGATGAAAATCGTATTTTACATCCACAAAAGGTTTTTCCACCAGAATAAAAACTATATAATAAAAATGAAACAACATAACAAGGGGTGCTGTTTTGAAGGATTTAATCTCTGTAAACCAGATTGATGAGCAGAAATTTTATCAGATATATGAGCTTTATAAGGATTACAGAGACAGATATAAAAATGGAGAAACAAAATTCACAGATTTAAGGGGATATTCAATCCTCCTCCCATTTTTTGAAAATTCCACAAGAACAAGAACATCCTTTGAACTTGCAGGAAAAATCTTAGGGGCAGATACCATTAATATCTCCGGTTCTTCCAGCTCAGTAAAAAAAGGAGAAACCCTTTACGATACAATCAAAACCCTTGAAGCAATGCAGGCTGATTTTATTGTTATCAGGCATTATATGTCCGGTGCAGCCCATATAGTAGCCA